>NZ_JBEUPA010000065.1:0-40335 GCF_040492065.1 Actinomadura sp. NPDC000929
TCCCGGTGGAGCGGATGATGCGCGACGCCAAGATCACTCAGATCTACGAGGGCACCAACCAGATCCAGCGGATGGTCATGGCCCGCCAGATCCTCCGGTAGCCGGGGAGCCGGGCCCGGCGGCCGGAAGCCGCACCTCGAACAGCGCGCCGCCGCCGGGGGCCTCGCGGACGGTGAGGTCCCCGCCGTGCGCCAGCACCAGGTCGCGGGCGATGGCGAGCCCGAGGCCCGCGCCGCCCTCGTCGCGGCTGCGCGCGTCGTCCAGCCGCACGAACCGCTCGAAGATCCGCTCGCGGTCGGCGGGCGGCACTCCCGGTCCGTCGTCGGCGACCCGCACCACCGCCGTTTCCGCCTCCTCGCCCACCGACAGGCGGACCTCCGAGCGCGCGTGGCGCTGGGCGTTGTCGAGCAGGTTGCCGACCACCCGCGACAGCCGCCCCGGCACGCCCATGACGCGCGGATCGGCCTCGATGGACGCCCGCACGGCGATCCGGTCGCCGGGCGCGCGGCGCTCCAGCTCGTCCAGGACGAGCCCGCCGAGCGCGACGGGCCGGGCCGGCGGACGGTCCCCGGCGTCGATGCGGGCGAGGAGCAGCAGATCCGCGGCGAGCCGCTGGAGCCGCAGGACGTCCTCGACCAGCCCGCCGACGTCCAGCAGCTCCGGATGCGCGGCGGCGACCTCCAGCTGGGTGCGCAGCGAGGCGATGGGGCTGCGCAGCTCGTGCGAGGCGTCCGCGACGAACCCGCGCTGCCGTGCCACCGACTCCTCCAGCGCGGCGAGCGTCGCGTTCGTGGTGGCGGCCAGTCCGGCGATCTCGTCCCGCGCGTCCGGCACCGGCACCCGCCGGGCCAGGTCGCCGGAGGAGGTGATCTCGGCCAGCTCCGCCCGGACGGCCTCCACCGGGCGCAGCGCCCTCCGCGTGACCAGCCACGTCACCCCCGCGACGACGGCGAGCAGCGGAGGCAGCCCCGCGAGCATCGCTCGGACGGCGGTGCCCACCGCGTCCCGGGCGGCGGCCAGGTCGGCGCCCGCGTAGACGGTCACGGTCTCGTCCTGCGGCGTGGTCACCTCGACGGCCGCGAACCGGTAGTCGGCGGTGTGGTCGTCGACGGTGGCGCGGCCCGTGGAGAAGGCCGGGTCGTCGCCCGACACCTCGCCGCGCGCCGGATCGTCGTCACCGCCGCCGTCATCGTCGCCGCCCCGCGGGGGCTGCCCAGGCCGCACGTCCGGGGAGCCGGACCCGTGGATCCGCCGCAGGTCCTCGCTGGCCGCCCGCACCCGGCCCCTCTCGTCCACGACCTGCACGGGATGGTCCTCCCCGTCCGGCAGGTCGAGCGCCGCGAACGGGGTGCCGGCGGCGAGCTGCGAGGCCACCGCGCGGGCCGCCACCTCGGCCTTCAGATCGGCCTGGCCGCCGAGGTTCGAGCGCAGCAGCAGCACCACCGCGAGCCCGGCGGCGACGAGCGCGACGGCCACCACGGCGGTCGCGCCCAGAGTGGTCCTGGCGCGGACGGACGCCGGACGGCGGGGCATCTCAGGCGCCCCCGTCCCGGGCGAGCCGGTACCCGGCGCCGCGCACCGTCGTGATCGACCGGCGTCCGAACGGGACGTCGAGCTTGCGCCGCAGCGCGCTCACGTACACCTCGACGATGTTGGGGTCCCCGTCGTAGGCGAAGTCCCAGACCGCCTCCATGATCTGCGCCTTCGACACGACGCGGCCCGCGTTCGCCGCCAGGTGCTCCAGCACCGCGAACTCCTTGGCGGTCAGCTCCACCTCGGTCTCGCCGCGGTGCACGCGCCGCGCCGCCGGGTCGACGGTGAGGTCGCCGAGCACGATGGCGGGCGCCGCGCCCCGCGTCCGGCGGCGCAGCAGCGCGCGGACGCGGGCCACCAGCACCACGTAGGAGAACGGCTTGGTGAGGTAGTCGTCCGCGCCGGTGTCCAGGCCCTCCGCCTCGTCGTACTCGCCGTCCTTGGCGGTCAGCATCAGGATCGGCGTCTCGTCGCCCGCCGCGCGCAGGGCGGCGCACACCCGGTAGCCGTTCATCCCGGGCAGCATGATGTCGAGGATGATCAGGTCGTAGCCGCCGCCGAGTGCCCGGTGCAGCCCCTCGGCGCCGTCGTGGACGGCCTCGACCACGAACCCCTCGGCCGTCAGGCCCCGCGCGAGCGAGGCGGCCAGGCGTCTCTCGTCCTCGACGATCAGCAGGCGCATCCCCACAGCCTGCCAAACCGCACCTGAAGGCGGCTTCAGGTTGCTTCAGCGGCGCTACAGGAACGCCCGGCATCGTCCAGGGCGGAAGGTGCGGCCGGACAGGCCGGCACGGCACCCGGAGATGGGAGTTGCGATGAGGTTCGACGCACGGCGCATGGTCGCGGGCCGCGGCCTGCTGGTCGCGGTGGTCGCCGCGGGCGCCCTCGCGGCGGGAGGAGCCACGGCCGCGATCGCCGCCGCGGACGGCGGCGAGGGCGACTCGCCGTCCGGGGAGAAGCCGGCCCGGACCGCGGTCTCGCTGGCGCAGGCCGCGGACGCGGCGCTGAAGACGGTCCCCGGGAAGGTGCGGGAGATCGAGCTGGAGGTCGAGGACGGCGCCACCGTCTGGGAGGTCGAGGTCCTCACCGGTGACGGCGCCGCGCGCAAGGTCGTCGTCGACTCCGGCAGCGGCAAGGTCGCGGCCGACCGCCCCGAGAAGGGGGACGACGACAAGGGCGAGGCCACCGCGCTGAGCGGCGCGAAGACCTCCGTGGCCGACGCGGCCGCCGCCGCGCTCAAGGCGGTTCCCGGCCACGCGACGTCCGCCGGCTTCGACCGCGACGGCGGCAGGGCGGTCTGGGAGGTCGACGTGACCGGGTCTGACGGGAGCGAGCACGAGGTCACGGTGGACGACGCGACCGGCAAGGCGGCCGCCCAGAAGGGGGACGACGATGACTGACCCCGTCCCGTAAAGGGAAGGGATCGGCCGAGGGGGTGGGCGCATGAGCGACCGGAAACCCGTGCCAGGCATCGACACGAGCGTCCCGCATGTGGCGCGCATCTGGAACTACTGGCTTGGCGGCAAGGACAACTATCCGGTGGACCGCGAGGTCGGGGACCAGATCCTCGGGATGCTGCCGGACGTCGCGAGGCTGGCACGGGCCTCCCGGCTCTTCCTGAACCGGGTGGTGTGGCACCTGGCCGCCGAGGCCGGGATCCGCCAGTTCATCGACATCGGCACCGGGCTGCCCACGGTGGACAACACCCACGAGGTCGCCCAGCGCGCCGCCCCCGAGTCGAGGATCGTGTACGTCGACAACGACCCCCTGGTCCTGGAGCACGCGAAGGGCCTGCTCACCAGCACGCCCGAAGGGAGCACCGCCTACATCCACGCGGACGTGCGCGACCCGGACGCGATCCTGGAGGGCGCCGCCGAGACGCTCGACTTCAGCCGTCCGATCGCGTTCACGCTGATGGGCATCCTGGAGTTCGTGACGGACGACGACCAGGCGTACGGGATCGTGCGGCGGCTCATGGACGCGGTCCCCTCCGGCAGCTACTTCGCCATGTACGACGGGACGAACGTCGTGCACGGCGCGGCGTCCGACCGCATCGTGGACGTCTGGAACGCCTCGGGCAACGCGTCCCTCGTCCTGCGGACGCCCGAGGGGATCGGGCGCTTCTTCGACGGCCTGGAACTCCTGGAGCCGGGCATCGTCCCGGTGACGCACTGGCGGCCGGACGCGGCGGCCGAGCAGGAGGCCGTGGACGCCTACGGCGCCGTGGGCCGCAAGCCCTGAACGCCCCCCAGGCCCGCTGGAACAGGACGCTATGACCGGAAACGAGTTCGTCTACACCATCTACATCAGGAGCACGCCGGAGCGGCTCTGGGAGGCTCTCACCGACCCGGCCTTCACCCGCCGCTACTGGGGCGTCGCCTTCGAGACCGACTGGCGGCCGGGGTCCGCCGTCATCTGGCACGAGGAGGGCGCGACGACGTCCGACCCCGAGCAGGTCGTCCTCGAAGCCGAGCCGGGACGGCGCCTCTCCTACACCTGGCACACCTTCACGCCGGAGTGGGCGCGGTCCGCCGGCGTGGACGAGGGGACTCGGGCCCGGCTGCTGCGGGAACCGCGCTCGAAGGTGACCTTCGAGCTCGAACCCGCCGGGGAGACGGTGCGGCTGACCGTCGTCCACGAGGGCGGCGAGGTGCTGCTGAGCATGTCGCGGCAGGGCTGGCCGCACGTCCTGTCCGGCCTCAAGACCCTCATGGAGACGGGCGCTCCCCTCCCCACGGCGTAGCCGGTCGCGCGCGTCCGCCGGACACGGCGGCCGGGCACCCGGCCGCCTGCGCTTCGGAACGCTCCACGCCCGCTCGCCCGGTCACATGCGCATGCTGCTGCCGCCGGACTCCTCTTCGCCGTCGGTGGTGTGCTCCAGCTCCAGGTACTCGTCGTCGGGCCAGAGCTCGTCGGCCACGAAGGCGAGGTACTCCTCGTCGCCCGGGTCCAGCTCGGCGGTCATGGACTCCGGGTGGCCCGGGGGCTCGGCGGCGGGGGGCGGGACGGCGGGCGACGCCTCGGAGGCGTGATGCCGCGGCTCAGGGGAGGGCGGCGCCGGTTCCGGGGCGCGTCGCGGCGGCATGGGGTGGAGGAGGTTCGGCAGGAAGAGGCCGAACAGGGCGACCAGGGACGCGAGGACCAGGACTGTGACCACACCCACACCGTCCTTTCGCGGTCGAGTTCCGCATGAATGTTGCGTAAGTAGCAAAACAGTTGAACGCTACCGGGATCGCCCGCCGGATGGGAGCCCGACATGCGGATCGCTGGAGACGGACGGGGCGTGACGTCTCATGCGGACGCGCGCACGGGCGTCGTCCGTCCGGGGTCGCCTCGCCCCTGTCCGATCTCGCCTCCAAGGCTGAGCGCGTTTCTCACGCGGGGGCGCCACGACACGCGGGCTTTCGTCGCACGCTGCCAGGGTTTGGCACGCGGGTTGGAGTCCGGTGGTGGTCGCCTCATGAAGGCGCGGAAAGGTGGTCTCGGCGTGGGCCGGAGCTGGGAGAACGGCGCCGGGTCGCGGCGGCTGCCGGAGCGGCGCGGCTTCGCGGGGCGCGGGGAGCTCCACGGCGGGGCGTGGAGAGTGCGGCTGTCACGGCGCGGCGGTCACGCCGCGGCGGCGGTGGCCCGGGGGAGTGGAGGATTTCAGCGCGCGGGCCGCGGGCCGGCGCGTTCGAGGACGAGCGCCGGTTCATGAACTTATGCGGGAGTCTGCGGCGGATGGCCGTCTCTGAGGGCGTGTGCCGTCAGGGGCGCCGATACGGCGCGCTCGGTGTCCCGGGCGGCACCGGCTCGCCCGGCGTCGGCGACGACCGGCACGCGATAGACGATCGTGCCGGGACGGGGCGCCGGCTCTAGGCGGCGGTGGTGGGGCGGTGCGGGGCGATGACGCGGCCGTCGGGAAGGAGCTCGCCGGTGTCGTCGAAGACGACGACGCCGTTGCACAGGAGGCTCCACCCCTGCTCGGGGTGGGCGGCGATGATGCGGGCGGCCTCGCGGTCGAGGTCGTCCGGCAGCGGACAGGACGGCTGGTGCTGGCAGATGGTGTCGTTCTGGGCGGTCACAGGGTTCCTCCACGGGTGTCCCACGTGATTAAGGACATATTGCAGCCTGCCGCGCCACGTCCGAAATATGCAAGTGGCTGGCGAATTTTTTACCCTCGACCGCGTGTGAACCTGTCGAAGCTCGGGCAATCACGGGCGATTCACCGCAAGATGCCACCGTCCGGTTCGCCGCCGTGGTCCACGTCCAGCCCGACGACGGCGGTGCAGCCCGTGCAGATCCACTCGGCGACGACCGCCTCGGAGTTGGTGCCGTGCGTCCGGTAGGGGCGCTCGACCGTGCGGCGCCGCATCCCGTGGCCGCAGGAGGAGTGCAGGAGCCTGCCGCAGGCGGGGCACGGCCAGACGTCCTCGCGGCGCAGATCGCACCGGGGGCACAGCGGCGACTCGTAGTGGCCCGCCGGCTCGCCGAACTCCAGCTCGATCCGCCACTCGTGCTCCAGGTCGAGGTACTCGTCAGCCGGCCAGTGGTGGTCGGCCAGCCACGCGAGGTACTCCTCGTCCCCCGGGTCGAGGACGGCCGTCAGCGACTCGGGGTGCCCGTCGTCCGAGCGGTCGGGTCGCCTGCCGTGCCGCGCGGTGGCCAGGAGCGTCAGCAGGCCCACGAGCGCGGCCGCGGCCAGGCCTGTCGCCAGGGGCATCGCGGCGTCCTCACATGATCTTGTGGCGGGAAAGTCCGATCATGAATGCACTTCACAAAACGCTGCGAACGCTACAAGAAAGGCTCTAAACGGAAAAGTCGATCAAAAAGATCTTTTACCTGGATCATGACCGGACTCGGGTCCGAAACCGGGGGGCGAGGCCGTCCGTAACCGCGCGGCCTGCGGGAATCGGGCCTCCGAGGCTCCTCCCTCGCCCGTCGCCGGCGGAACCGGTTTCACTCTCCGCTGAATCCGCCGATCAGTCCTTCCGCCCGAGCACGGCGACGATCTGGGTGTGCAGCGGGTGCTCCAGCGGCCCGGCGGGCCCGGCGGGCCGCCACTCGGTCACGTGGGCCACCCCCGGCTCCAGGATCGTGAGGCCCTCCATGAACCGCTCGACCTCGGAGGAGTGCCGGAAGTAGGACCCGCCGAGCCCCGACTGCAGGATGCGCTTGGCCTCCTCCACGCGCGGGTCGTCGCCCGAGTCGTGCAGGTGGGTGAGCACGACGTGGCTGCCGGGCGCCAGGAACGGGAGCAGCGCCCGGACGACCCCGGCCGGGTCCCGCTCGTCCGGCACGTGGTGGATGATCGCGGCCAGCACGATGCCCACCGGGCGCGAGAGGTCGAGCAGCCCGGTCAGCGCGGGGTCGGTGAAGATCTTCTCGGGCTCGTACAGGTCGCCCTGGATGAACGTCGCGACGCCGGTCTCGGTCAGCAGCGCCCGGCCGTGCGCCAGCACGATCGGGTCGTTGTCGACGTACACCACCCGCGCGTCCGGGTTGGCCGCCCGGGCGAACTGGTGCACGTTGGACGACGTGGGCAGCCCGGATCCGATGTCGACGAACTGGTCGATCCCGAGGTCGCGGGCCATGTAGGTCACCGCCCGCTCGATGGCGACCCGGTTGCCCTGGGCCACGACGGGGGCCTCCGGCACGAGCTGCATCACCATGTCGGCCACCTCGCGGTCGGCGGCGAAGTTGTCCTTGCCTCCGAGGAAGTAGTCGTACACGCGCGCGAAGGTGGGCGTGGAGGGGTCGATGCCCGGAGGTGCGTTCTCGGGGAGGTCGTCGGCCACGCGCGCGGCTCCTTCTGTTGTGCGCCCAGATCCCCTGAACGGGCGACGGCGGTGATCCAACACTAGGGCCGATTCCCGCGCCCGTCCGGGGTTTCGGCGCGGTCGGGGTGCGGTTTTCCGCAGGGTGGGGGTGCGGTGCGCGGCCGGGTGGATCGGCGGTGCGCTCCATGGTGGCGGGGCCGCCCGGTTCCTAGCGTCGTCAGCATGATCGAGACGATGTACGCGGCGGCCGGGAGCGAGCCCGCGGGAGGCGTCGCGGGGTGGGCGACGGACCTGATGGACAAGTTGGGCGCGCCCGGGGCGGGACTGGCGATCGCGCTGGAGAACCTGTTCCCGCCGCTGCCGAGCGAGGTGATCCTGCCCCTGGCGGGGTTCGCCTCCGCGCAGGGCCGGATGAGCCTGGTGGCGGCGCTCGCGTGGACGACGGCCGGCAGTGTGGCCGGGGCGCTGGCCCTGTACGGGATCGGGGCGCTGATCGGGCGGGACCGGATCCGCGCGATGGTGGCCCGGCTGCCGCTGGTCAAGCTCGACGACCTGGACCGGACGGAGGCGTGGTTCGCCCGGCACGGCGCCAAGGCCGTGTTCTTCGGCCGGATGATCCCGATCTTCCGCAGCCTGATCTCCGTCCCGGCCGGGGTCGAGCGGATGAGGATGGCGACGTTCGTGCTGTACACCGCGCTCGGCAGCCTGCTGTGGAACACGGTGTTCGTGCTGGCCGGGTACGGGCTCGGGGACAACTGGCGGACCGTGGAGGAGTACGTCGGCGTCTACTCCAAGGCCGTGGTCGCGCTGGTCGGGCTGGCGGCGGTGGCGTTCGTCGCCGTACGTATCGTGAAGTCCCGCCGGTCCGCGCGGCCCGGGCCGGGGGTCCATCGAGCGGAGGCGAGCGGGGGCCATCGAGCGGAGGCGAGAGAGCTCACACGTGATCGCAACTTTTGAGGTGCCGCGCGGCGGGCCGCGAGCGGCGGCGCGGGCCGCGGCGGGCCTGCTGCTCGGCGCGGTCACGGCCGCGGCGGAGCTGGTGCTGCTGGCGGTGGCGGCGATCCTGATGGCGTACTCGATGGCGTTCTCGCGCGGGCGCCGTAAGGTGCCCGCGGCCGTCGCGGACGGCGCCGAGCTCCTGGCCGAGCTGGAGCTCTGGAGGCTCCGGGCGTTCCTCGGCGAGGACCGGGCGGTCCGGTACGGCCCGCTGAAGGCGCTCGCGTACCTGGTGCTGCGGGTGCCGGTGGGGTTGCTCGGCGGCGTGATCCTGCTGCTGCTCGCCTACGGGGCGGCGGCCGCGGTCCGGCTGGCGGTGGGCTGGTGGATCACGGGCGACCATCTGGACGGCATCCCGCCGACCTGGTGGATCGTCCTTTACACGGCCGTCGCGGGCGTGGTGCTGCTCTTCCTCGCCGTCCAGGGCCTGGTCGGGGTCGCGGCGATGGAGCGGAGCGTGGCCAGGCGCTGCCTCGGGCCGAGCCCGCTGGAGGAGTACGAGCGCCGCATCGCGCAGCTGTCGGTGACGCGGGCCCAGGTGGTGGACGCGGTGGACGACGAGCGCCGCCGCATCGAGCGCGACCTGCACGACGGCGTCCAGCAGCGGCTCGTGGCGCTCGGCATGCTGATCGGGCGGGCCCGCCGCGCCGGCGACGGGGAGCGGGCGGCCGAGCTGCTGAGGCAGGCCCACGAGGAGTCGCAGCGGGCGCTGGCGGACCTGCGGGAGGTCACCTGGCGGGTCTACCCGGCCGCGCTGGACGGCGAGGGCCTGCGGGCGGCGCTGGAGACCGTGGCCGAGCGGTCCGCGCTGCCGGTGGCGATCGAGTACGACGTCCCCGGCAGGCCCCCGCACGCGGTCGAGACGGCGGCCTACTTCGTCGTCTGCGAGGCCGTCACGAACGCCGCGAAGCACTCCGGCGCCGCGTCCGTGCGGGTGGCCGTGGCGGGATCGGCGACAATGATCGGCGTGCGCATCGAGGACGACGGGGACGGGGGAGCCGACCCGGGCGGCGGCGGGCTCGCCGGGCTGGCCCGCCGGGTCGCCGCGCTTGACGGGACGTTCTCCGTGGACAGCCCGCGCGGCGGCCCGACCGTGATCACCGCGGAGCTGCCGTGCGGGTGATGCTGGCGGAGGACTCCACGCTGCTGCGCGAGGGCCTGGTGCGGCTGCTCGCCGAGGAGGGCCACCGGGTGGAGGCTGCGGTCGGGGACGGCGACGCGCTGATCGCGGCGGTGGCCGCCGGCCCGCCCGACGTCGTGGTGGTCGACGTCCGGATGCCGCCCAGCCACACCGACGAGGGGCTGCGCGCCGCCCTGGAGATCCGGCGGCGCTGGCCGGGCGTCGGGGTGCTCGTGCTGTCGCAGTACGTGGAGAAGCGCTACGCCGCCGAGCTGATCACGGCGGACACCGCGGGCGTCGGCTACCTGCTGAAGGACCGGGTCGCGCAGGTCGACGAGTTCCTCGACGCCCTGGAGCGCGTCGGGGCGGGCGGTGCGGCGTTCGACCCGGAGGTGGTGCGCCGGCTGCTGGCCGCGCACGGCGCGCAGGGCGACCCGCTGGCGCGCCTGACCCCGCGCGAGCGGGACGTCCTCGACACGATGGCGCAGGGGCACACCAACGCCTCGATCGCCGCGCACCTCCACATCTCGCAGAGCGCCGTCGAGAAGCACGTCAACGCCATCTTCGACAAGCTCGACCTGTCGCACGCGACGGGGTACAGCCGCCGGGTCCTGGCCGTCCTGCGGTACCTGGGCTCCTGACGGCGCCTACCCGATCCCCTCGGCGATCCGCAGCGCCATCGCCATGATGGTGAGCTGCGGGTTCACCTCGGGGCAGGTCGGCAGGACCGACGCGTCGGCCACGTGCACGCCCCGCACGCCGCGCAGCCGCCCGGCCGGGTCGACCGGCGCCCGCGCGGCGTCGGCGCCGAGCCTCGCGGTCCCGGTCGGGTGGAACCCGGCCAGGTGCAGGTCGCCGGCGGAGGCCATGGCCGCGGCGCGCGTGAGTTCTGCCTCGTCGCGGGCGACCGGGTGGCGGGGCAGGCCGGTGAGGACCTCCTCGGCGCCGGCCGCGAACAGGATCCGGCCCATCGCGACGAGCGCCCGCCGCAGCCGGGCCGCGTCCTCCCGGGCGAGGTCGTAGCGGACGAGCGCGCGGTGCCGGGCGCCGTGCACGCGGCCCGAGGGGGCGTCGGCGATCATCGCGCCGAGCACGGCGAGGCGGTCGGCGTCCCGCAGCGCGCGGCGCAGCGCCCGTCCCGCGCCCGGCAGCGGGAACGAGCTCATGCCGGGCGGGCTCGCGGTCGCCTCGATGAGGATCCCGTCGCCGTGCAGTTCCTCGACGCCGACGCTCTGCATCACCCCCGACCAGGACACGACGGGCTCGGCGAACCGCCCGGCGATGTTCGTCGCGGGATGGACGGCCATGCCGCGTCCCAGCTCGGGATGCGCGCCGATGCCCGACCGCCTCAGCAGCAGCGGCGTCTCCAGGGCGCCGGCCGCGACGACGACGCGGGGCGTGAGGATCTCGAAGGCCGTGCCGTCCGGGCGGCGCGCGCGCACGCCGGTGGCCGTGCCGCGCTCGACGAGGACGCGTTCGACGCGGGCCCGGGAGACGATCCGCGCCCCCGCCTCGCAGGCCTGGGGGAGCGCGTTCAGATGGACGCCGTGCTTGGCGTTGTGCGGGCAGCCGGCGGCGCACTGCCCGCTGCCCACGCAGCCGGGCGCGTTGCGGCGCAGCGGCCCGGCGCGCCAGCCGAGGCGCTCGGCGCCCTCCAGCGCGAGCAGCCCGTTGCGGCCGAGGGGCCCGAGCGGCTGCCGCGCGACCCGCAGCGTGGCCTCGACCTCGTCGAGGTGGTCGCCGAAGTCCCCGACCTGGACGCCGAGCGCCGCCCACCGCCGCAGGACGCGGTCCGGCGTCCGGTAGCAGGTCCCGCTGTTGACGACGGTCGTCCCGCCGACCGCGCGGCCCTGGGGCAGCAGCACCGGGGGACGGCCGAGCGCGACGGTGGAGCCGCCGTCCCTGTACAGGTCGAGGAACCGGTCGAGCGGCGGCCGGTCGCGGAACTCGGCGACGGTGAAGCGCCGGCCCTCCTCCAGGACGACGACCGACATGCCGCGCCGGGCGAGGGTCCGCGCCGCCATCGCGCCGCCCGCGCCCGAGCCGATCACGACGGCGTCGGCGGTCGCGCAGGCGGGCCAGCCGTCCGAGGGCGTGCAGTCCAGCGGCGCGTCGGGGCGCGGGTCGCCGGAGGTCCGGGGGAGCGGCAGCAGCTCGGTGCCGGCGGCGAGCAGCAGCGGGATCTTCAGCGCCTCCACGAGCCGCGCCGCCGGTTCGCGGGACGTCAGCAGGGCGCAGAACGCGTCGCGGCGGTCGGGGTCCAGAGCGTCCAGCGGGTGACCGGTGGCGAGCCGGGACAGCGCGTCCAGGGCGCCCGCGCCCGCGCGCAGGCCGAGCCGCGCGGGCGCCGGGAGCGCCCGGCCGATGGCCTCCGCGCGGGCGGACACCCGCGCCAGGTCGCCGGCGTCCTCGATGCCGAGCAGCGCGGCGACCGTGCCGGTCATCGCGCTCACCGCAGCCCCACCTCCGCGTGGCCGGTGCCGTCCAGCCGCCATTCGCGCTCGGTCTCCCAGCCGCGTCCCGCCCGCCGGGCCAGCGCGATCCGGACGTCGGCGCGCTCGGAGTTGTGGCAGACGGCCGGGGCGCCGTCCGGGTCGGCGTAGTCGACCGCGACGGTCTCCCCGGGCGGCAGCGCCACGCGCACGTGGAGGCGCCGGTCGCCGATGCGGCCGTGGACCGTCCAGACCGGCAGGCCGATGCGGGCGCGCAGCCGCGGCGCCGCGAGCAGCGGGTCGCCGGCGGCCAGGTCGGCGCCGTCCACCCGGAGCCGGACGAACGGCAGCGGGGGGAGCCGGTCCAGCCCCGGGCGCGTCGACACCGCCGCCACGATCTCGCACACGTCGCCGCCGCCGAGGTCGGCGTGCAGCCACGCCCAGCGCCGCGCGTTCCCGTGCCCGTAGACGCGGGCGGACGCGCCGGGCGCGGCGGCCAGGTCGAGGACGCGGTCGCCGAACCGCACCACGCCGTCGTACGCCGCGGCGGGCTTCGGGACGATCTGCGCGGCGGGCAGGAGCTCCGACTCCCACGCCCAGCGCGGGAACGTGTAGAGCGGCGCTCCGCCTCCCGACTCGCGCAGGTCCCAGGCGACGGCCCCGGCCGTGCCGGTGAGCCGCCCGCCGGTCTGCTCGACGGGCCCGGCGGCGAACACGGCGTCCTCCGGGGCGCTCCACTGCTCCGGGCCGAACCGCCCGAGCACCGGCGCCTCGCCGGGCGGGAAGACGGCGGCCCAGCCGTGCGCCCGGGCGGCGCCCGCGTCCGCCGCGCCCCTGTCCGGCGCGACCAGCTCATGGTGGATCCAGACGCCGGTCCCGGTCGCCGGGTCGGTCAGCGTCGTGTACCAGACCTCCAGCCGCCCCGCCTGCCCGCGCCAGCGCGACCGCAGGGGATCGGGGCCGGGGAAGCGGAAGCCGCCGAGGAAGCGGGCGAGGTCCCGGCGCAGGTGGAAGCGCAGCCGCGCCTCACCCACCACGGTCCCGTCCTCGCCGGTCACCGTGAGCGGCAGGAACGTCATCGACCGGACGGGGCGCCGCGCGCTGACGGTCTTCCAGCCGTCCAGGCGCAGCCGGCGTCCGTCGACGGCGGTGAAGCCCAGCGTGTAGCGGATCCGGCGCGCCGCGATGGGCGCCACCCGCAGCCGCCCGGACGCCGCCGGGTCGTCCGCCCAGCCCGGCACGTGGACGCGTCCGGTCAGCGCCCCCTCCGCGTCGCCCCAGGGGCGCAGGACGCCCGGCAGGTCGGCGGTCAGCTCCAGCCGCATCGGGCGGTCGTGGTCCTCCCCGGCGAGCCGCAGCGACCCCTCCATGACCTCGGCAAAGACCGTGCGCCGCGCGCTCATCGCAGTCCCCGCATGACCGACTCGGTCTCGGTGAAGTACGCGCCCGCCGCCTCGCGCGCCCGCGCGGCGTCGCCGTCGCACAGGGCGTCGACCAGGGGGGCGAGCCGGTCCGCGGCCGCCGCCGGGTCGGCGAAGGCGTGCGTGAAGCCCTCCCGGACGGCGAGGTAGGCGTTCAGCAGGGCGTTGACCATGAACCCGTAGACCCGGTTGCCGGTGGCCGCCGCGATGACCCGGTGGACCTCGCACTCGGCCAGCTGGGCCTCGTCGGCTCCGGCGGCGTCCCCGACCCGCGCGGCCAGCTCCCGGAGCCGGGCCCGCTGCTCGGCGGTCGCGTGGATCGCCGCCTTGGCCGCGACCTGCGCGCCGACCTCGCGCCGCACCTCGAAGATCTCCGCCATCCAGGCCGTGCCGACGGTGCTGACCAGCATCGGCAGCAGTTCGGGCCCGCCCAGCCGCTCGTAGTCGCGGACACGCGTCCCCACGCCGTGCCGCGTCTCCAGCAGGCCGGCCTGCGCGAGCCGGACGATCGCGTGCTTGAGCGACGTCCGGGTGACCGCGTAGCCGGCGGCGAGGTCGCGCTCCGGCGGTAGGTAGGAGCCGGGCGGGTAGCGGCCGCCGAGCACGTCGTCGCGCAGCCGGTCGACGAGCGCGTCGACGACCGTGTCGCGGGGGATCGGGGAGGACGGCACCGATGACCTCCAGAGGATGAGTGGATGAGCCACTGGACCACGCTCGGAGCTCCGCCGTCAAGACCGTGGCAGGGTGGGGGCATCACGAGAGGGGATGAGACATGGTCGGCACGCTCGACTGGGGACCCGCGAACGAACGGCGCGAACTGCTGGCGGCCCCGGTGGCCGCGGCGATCGGCGGCCTTCCCGGCGCGGAGGCCGCCGGGATCGACCCGGACCTCGCCGACACGGCGGCGTTCTGCGAGCGCTACGGGGTCCCCCTCGACGTCAGCGCCAACTGCGTGGTCGTCGCCGCCAAGCGCGGGGGCGAGGTCGCTCACGCCGCCTGCATGGTCCTCGCGACCGGCCGCGCCGACGTCAACGGCGTGGTCCGCAAGCACCTGGGCGCCCGGAAGGTCTCCTTCGCGCCGATGGCCGACGCGACGTCCCTGACCGGGATGGAGTACGGCGGCATCACCCCGGTCGGCCTCCCCGCGGGCTGGCCGATCCTCGTGGACGAGGCCGTCGCCGCCGCCCCGCTCGTCGTCATCGGCAGCGGCCTGCGTAAATCGAAGATCCTCGTGCCGGGCAAGGCCCTCGCAGGGCTCCCCGGAGCGGAGGTCATCGCTCTGGCGCAGTAGGGGGAGGGCCGGGAAGCCGCTACCGTGCCGGGATGCCCTCGCCGATCCTGCGCCGCGCGCTCACCGAACCCGGGCTCCGTCCGCTGCCGGAGCGGGCCGCCCGCCTCCTGGAGGACCTCGACGCCCCGCCCCGGCTGGCCGCCCACCTGCGGGCCGTCCACGACGTGGCCGCCGACCTGGTCGACTGGGCGCGCGAGCGCCGTCCCGGACTCGCCGTGGACGCGGAGGCCGTCCTGTTCGGCGCCGCCACCCACGACATCGGCAAGGCGCTGCACCCGGCCGAGCTGTCCGGCCCCGGCGCCGAGCACGAGCGCGCCGGGCACGCGCTGCTCCGGGAGCGGGGCGTCGAGGAGCGGCTGGCGCGCTTCGCCCGCACCCACGCGTCCTGGAAGGACCCCGGCGCCGGCGTCGACGACCTGCTCGTCAGCCTCGCCGACGCGATCTGGAAGGGGCAGCGCATCACCAGCCTCGAACAGCGACTCGTGGAGGTGCTCGCCGCCGCGTCCGGCCAGGCGGAATGGGAGGCCTTCATGGACCTCGACGAGATCTGCGAGCGGATCGCCGCGGGGGCCGACCGGCGGCTGGCCTTCCAGTCCGCCTACCCCGTGGGCGGCGGGACCGCGTCGACGGCGTAGCGGACGCCGCCGACCGCCTCGGCGCGGTCGAGCAGAAGCCGGTTGGCGGCGAGCATCTCCGCGACGGACGCGCACCCCGGTGAGGCGGTGCGCAGCACGCCGAACAGGACCGGGTCGTCCGGCGCCCTCAGCATCGGGACACGGCCGCCCCGCAGCGCCTTGACCACGATGGCGCCGCCGAGGCCGAGATCCGCCGCGGTCATGCCGGCGACCGTCGACCCGATCAGCGCGGCGGCCGCGGGGCCGGGAAGCAGGACGATGCCCCACGGGTGCGGGCGCGCCCACTCGCCGAGGGCGATCAGCTCCTCCACGTCGGGTCCCATCCGGTCGGCGAAGTCGGCGTAGGAGAGCTCCTCGGTCTCTTCGGTGCCCGGAGGAGGCTCGCCCTGGCCGTACAGCACGGCCTTGGCCTCGTACGCCCAGCCGTCTTCCGAGGGCTTGGCCTGGCCCGAGATGTGGTCGGCCGGCGTCTCGCGCTGGACGCGCAGGAGGTCCGCCGCGTCCCGGCACGGGATCGTGCAGCTCAGCACCCGCCCGGGCGCCGGGACGAGCCGCAGCGTCGCCGCGGTGATGACGCCGTGCCGGCCGAGCCCGCCGCGGACCGCGTCGAAGACGTCGGGGCGGACGTCGGGGGAGCAGGTGACGAGCTCGCCGTCCGTGACGACCTCCAGTGCGAGGACGTTCTCGGCCTGCGTCCCGTACCGGTGGGACGTCCCGCCGACGCCCCCGGCGGAGAGCGTTCCGCCGACCGTGATGTCGAGATGGTCGGTCAGCACGGGCGGGGTCAGCCCGAGCGGCAGCGTCGCGGCGAGGACCGCGCGCCAACTCGTCCCCGCGCCGACGACCGCGCGGTCGGGGCCGACCTCGTGCACGCCCGCGAGCCCGCCGAGATCGAGCGAGACGCCTGCGGTCAGGGACTGCCCGTTGGTGGAGTGCCCGAGGCCGCGCGGCACCGTCTCCAGGCCCTGCGCGGCGGCCTCGCGGACCGCCTCCGCGGCCTCCCGCGCCGACGCCGGCCGTACGACCCGCGCGGGCGAGCGCTCGACGATCCCCCCGAAGTCGCGCAATGCGATGCCCCCTCACCGATGGTCACCGCCTCCGGTGACGTCAGCCCGTCGCGGCCGCTCACGCGGTGATTCTAGATTTCCCGTAGGCGGGGAGAGGGCTCGCCCCCCGGAGTCCGCGGCATCGCCGCCGGGTTACGGGGATGTGATCTGGATAACATTTTCCTGTGGCCGATCGGGGCGTGTGACCCACGGATCAACAGGGGTCACCTGCCGGGAAAGGAATATGGCCCGATCCAATCCCCCCTCCGGGGCGCCCCGACCGTCTGACATCCCCCTTTGCGGGCGTCGGGCCCTTTGCGTCGAAATGACAAGATGTTCCCGTTGACCGTATGTGGGCATGAGTGAGCGCTGAGAGTTTCCTGGAGAGGCGGGTCGCAGAGTGTCGCGCGGTAGTGAGTTCGTGGTGGTGGCCAACCGGTTGCCGGTGGACCGGAATGTCGGAGCCGACGGCGTTCCGCGCTGGCGGCGCAGTCCGGGCGGACTGGTGAGCGCGATCGCCCCGGTGATGAGGCGCAGGAAGGGCACGTGGATCGGCTGGACGGGCGCGCCGGACGAGCAGCTGGAGCCGTTCGAGGAGGACGGCATGTCGCTGCACCCCATCGCCCAGTCCGCGCGGGAGGTGGAGCTCTACTACGAGGGCTTCTCGAACGCCACGCTGTGGCCGCTCTATCACGACGTCGTCGCGACCCCCGTCTACGACCGGGCGATGTGGGACGCCTACGTCCGCGTCAACCGGCGCTTCGCCGAGGCGGCGGCGAAGGTCGCCTCGAAGAACGCCATCGTCTGGGTGCAGGACTACCAGCTCCAGCTCGTGCCGCAGATGCTCCGCGAACTGCGTCCCGACCTGCGGATCGGCTTCTTCCTGCACATCCCGTTCCCGCCGGTGGAGCTGTTCTGGCAGCTGCCGTGGCGGCGCCGGATCCTGGAGGGGCTGCTCGGCGCCGACCTGGTCGGCTTCCAGCTCCCCGGGGCGGCGGCGAACTTCGTGCGGCTCTGCCGGCGGCTCCTGGACGCCCGTTTCTCGAAGCAGAACGTCTTCTGGGACGACCGCGTCGTGCGCGCCCGCGCGTTCCCCATCTCGGTGGACGTCGGAGAGCTGAACGACCTGGTCGGGCGCGAGGACGTCCTGGAGCGGGCGCAGGAGATCCGCACCGACCTCGGTGACGCCACCGTGCTGCTGGGCGTCGACCGCCTCGACTACACCAAGGGCATCACGCAGCGGCTCCAGGCCTTCGGAGAGCTGGTCGAGGAGGGCCACATCAAGCCGGGGCAGGCGGTGTTCGTGCAGATCGCGACGCCGAGCCGGGAGCGCGTCGAGCAGTACCAGCTGCTCCGGGAGGAGATCGAGCAGCTGGTCGGGCGGATCAACGGGGAGCACGGCGAGATCGGGTTTCCGGTCATCCACTACCTGCACAGCTCCTATGACCGCGCCGAGCTGGCCGCGCTGTACCTCGCGGCGGACGTGATGGTGGTGACCCCGCTGCGGGACGGCATGAACCTGGTCGCCAAGGAGTACGTGGCCTGCCGCAAGGACCTGCGGGGCGCCCTCGTGCTCAGCGAGTTCACCGGGGCCGCCGCCGAGCTGAAGCGCGGCGCCTTCCAGGTCAACCCCTACGACATCGACGGCCTGAAGGGGACGCTGATGGCCGCGCTGAACGCCGAGCCCGCCGAGCAGGCGCGGCGCATGCGCGTCATGCGCCGCCGCGTCATCGAGCACGACGTGGACCGGTGGGCGCAGGAGTTCCTCAGCGAGCTGGAGAACCCGGCGCGCCAGGCCGCGGAGCAGGCTGTCAGCGGGCTGGAGAGCTGAACCGCAGGTCGAAGGCGGCCCAGACCGCCTTTCCTCCGGTCGCCAGGCGCGCCCAGCCCCAGGAGTCGCTGACCGCGCCGACGACGACGAGGCCCCGGCCGCCCTCGGCGCAGCGGTCGGGTTCGGTCGGCACCGGCTCGGGCGCGCCTGCGCCCGGGTCGGTCACCGACACCACGAGCCGCCTCGGGTGACCGATCAGGACGAGCTGGATGGGGCACAGCGGGAGCGGCTGGGAGAGGCCCTCCAGTCCGTGCCGCAGCGCGTTGGTCACCAGCTCCGACACGGCGACGACCACGTCTCCGGCGTCGCCGGCCAGACCCCACGCGTCCAGCGTGACCTGGGTGAACTCGCGTGCGGACCGGGGTGCGGTGATCTCAGCCGGGAGCACCCGGCGGGCCGTGCGCGGCGTGCCCGCGTGCGGGGCCGGCCAGAGCCCGGCGAGGCCTGGGGTCGAGGCGGGGCCGCGCGCGGCCTCCCCGGGGGCGTTCGGGCCGAGCGTCATCGGCGGGGCGTCCGGCCAGGGCGTGCGGACGGCAGAGAAGTGCCGTGGCCGCCCGCCCCCCATGGCGGCGTGGGCTGCGACGTCGTCTGCCTGGTCAACGGTCATGGTCAAACCTCAGAGGCGTGCGGGTTGGTCACCGGCGAGCGTTCGCTATCTTGCTCCCCAAGCCGTGCAGATGCAAGACCGTCTGCATGAACCAATGCAAGAACGAATGCACGTGCATCTCGTACCATGGTGTGGGGTGGGGCGAGATCGCGGTCTCCCGGGACAGGGAGGCCGAGACGCCTAGAGGGGGCGATGATGGACGGCCACCAGATGTCGGACGTCCGGTGCGGCGGGCTCGTCTGGCAGAAGAGCCGGCGGAGCAACCCGTCCGGCAACTGCGTCGAGATGGCGGAACTCCCCACCGGGGAGATCGCCGTGCGCAACTCCAGGGACCCCGAGGGAGCGATCCTCGTCTACACGCGCGAGGAGGTGGAGGCGTTCGTCGGGGGAGCCAAGGACGGTGACTTCGACCACATGCTCGTCTGACCCCGCAGCAAAACCGAATGGGATTCCATTCGCCGCCCCGGCCGGGTAGGTTGCGGCCATGCATCTGGGGCAGATCGCCGCTCGGACGCCTGACAAGCCCGCCGTGGTCATGGCAGGCTCCGGGCGGGTCGTCACCTTCCGCGAACTGAACGAGGAGTCCAACCGGCTCGCGCAGCTGCTCCGCGCGGAGGGGCTGCGCCCCGGGGACCACATCGCGTTCATGATGGAGAACCATCCGCTGTACCTGGCCGTCGCCTGGGCCGCGCAGCGGTCCGGGCTCTACTACACCGCCATCAGCTCGCGCCTCCAGCCCGACGAGGTCGCCTACATCGCGGGCAACTGCGAGGCGAAGGTCTTCATCACCAGCGCCTCCATGGAGGCCGCCGCGCAGTCGCCGCCGGACGTGCCGCTGCGCCTGATGCTCGGCGGCACGGCCCCCGGCTACGCCTCCTACGAGGAGCGCGTCGCCCAGCACCCGCCCACGCCGATCGAGGACGAGTGCGAGGGCGCGGACATGCTCTACTCGTCCGGCACGACCGGCCGCCCCAAGGGCGTGAAACCGGCCCTGTCCAAGGCCCCGATGGGCGAGGGCGGGACGCTGTACCAGCTGCTGGCGTTCCTCTTCCAGCCCGACGCCGACTCGGTCTACCTCTCCCCGGCGCCGCTCTACCACGCCGCGCCGCTGCGGTACTCGCTCAACTTCCACCGGTTCGGCGCCACCGTCGTCGTGATGGAGAAGTTCGACGCCGAGCAGGCCCTCGCCGCGGTCGAGAAGTACGGCGTCACGCACAGCCAGTGGGTTCCGACCATGTTCATCCGGATGCTCAAGCTCCCGGAGGAGACCCGCGCCCGCTACGACGTCTCGTCGCTGCGCTGCGCCGTCCACGCCGCCGCGCCCTGCCCCGTCCCGGTCAAGGAGCAGATGATCGCCTGGTGGGGGCCGATCCTGCACGAGTACTACGCCGGCACCGAGGGCAACTGCTTCGTCTACACGAACTCGGAGGACTGGCTGGCCCACAGGGGCACCGTCGGCCGTCCCATCCTCGGCGAGGTCCACGTCTGCGACGAGGAGGGCCGGGAACTGCCGCCGGGCGAGCCCGGCACGCTCTACTTCGGCAACGGCCCCGCGTTCGAGTACCACGCCGACGAGGCCAGGACCGCGGCGTCGCGCGACCCCTGGGGCCACGGCTGGACCACCCTCGGCGACGTCGGGCACGTGGACGAGGACGGCTTCCTCTACCTCACCGACCGCCGCGCCTACATGATCATCAGTGGCGGGGTGAACATCTACCCGCAGGAGGCCGAGAACGTCCTCGCGGTGCATCCGAAGGTCGCCGACGTCGCGGTGTTCGGCGTCCCGGACGCCGAGATGGGGGAGGCGGTCAAGGCCGTCGTGCAGCCGCTGTCCATGGACGACGCGGGCCCCGCGCTGGAGGCCGAGCTGATCGCGTACTGCCGCGACCGGCTCGCCCACTACAAGTGCCCGCGCTCGGTCGACTTCCGCGCCGAGCTGCCCCGGCACCCCACCGGCAAGCTCTACAAGCGGCTGCTGAAGGACGAGTACTGGGCGGGCGTGCGCCCTGCCACGGCCTGAGGCGGCCCTGAAAGGCCGAACCCCGGCCGGGGCCCCTGAGGGGTCGGCCGGGTTTGGAACGCGCCAGGGACGTTCTAGTGCATCGGCATCGGCGCGTCGGCCACGGGGGTGTCCGGCTTCTTGCGCGGCAGCAGCAGCGCCGGCAGGAACGCCAGCAGCAGCAGCCCGGCCGAGTACCAGTAGGTGTGCTGGAACGCGCTCGCCATCGGCCCGGCGATCTTCTGCATGATCGCCGGCGGCACCTTCTCGGCGCTGCCGATCTCGCCGCCGGCCCCGCCGCCGAGCTCCGAGACCAGCCGGTTGGCCAGCAGGACGGAGATTAGCGCGGTGCCGATGGACGCGGACACCTGCTGGATGATGTTCAGCATCGTGCTCGCCCGCGGCACCTCGTCGTGGACGAGCGTCTGGATGGCCGCCGCCATGGTCGGCATCATCGTCATGCCCATGCCGAGGCCCATCACGAACAGGGTCCCGCCGAGGGCCCAGTAGGAGGTGTCGGCCTCCAGGATCGAGGCGAATCCCGACACCGACAGCACCACGACGACCATGCCGACCAGCACGACCCGGCCGGGGCCGATCCGGTCGGTCAGCTTGCCGCCGATCGGCATCGTGATCATCGCGCCGAGGCCCTGCGGGGCCAGCAGCAGGCCGGACTGGAGGGCGCCCTCGCCGCGCACGGTCTGGTAGTACAGCGGCAGCAGCAGCATCGCGCCCATGAACGCGGCCATGAACAGCACCATCGTGCCGGACGCGGCCGCCACCGAGCGCCGCTTGAGCAGCCGCAGGTCGATCAGCGGGTTCTTGGCCTTCAGCGCCCGGACCACGAAGCCGAGCATCAGCACGGCGCCGACGGCCCAGAAGGCCAGCGACCCGGTCTTCAGGAAGTCCTTCATCTCGGCGCCCTTGGCCACACCGTAGATCAGCGAGGCCAGGCCGGGGGAGAGCAGGAGCAGCCCGATGAAGTCGAGGCGCTCGGCCGGCTTCGGCTCGTCCTTCTTGAGGATCCGCGCGGCCAGCGTCAGGGCGACGATGCCGATCGGCAGGTTGATGAAGAAGATCCACCGCCACGACACGTCGTCGACGAGGTAGCCGCCGATGATGGGGCCGAGGATCGGGCCGAGCAGCATCGGCACGCCGACGATGCTCATCACCTGGCCGACCCGCTGCGGCCCCGCCGCCTGGGTCAGGATCGTCATGCCGGCCGGCATGATCATGCCGCCGCCCAGGCCCTGCAGCACCCGGAAGGCGATCAGCGACTCGGCGGACCATGCCATGCCCGCCAGCATCGAACCGGCGACGAACAGCCCGATGGAGATCATGTAGAGGCGCTTGGTGCCGAACCGGGCCGAGGCCCATCCCGTGATCGGGATCACGGTGGCCAGCGCCAGGGTGTAGCCGGTCGCGACCCACTGGATCGTCGCCAGCGAGGTCTCGAACTCCTTCGCCAGGTCGTTGATCGCGACATTGACGACCGTCACGTCCAGGATGGACATGATCGCCCCGAGGACGACCACCATGGCCGTGGCGAGCACACCGCGGTCCAGGCCTCCTCCGGTGCCGGAATCCTCCAGCGGGCCGTCCGCCACCTTGGGAGATGCGGGAGCGGTCAACTCTCTTCCAATCGTCAGGCCCGCATGTGGGCACGCGGGGGCCGTGGTCACGTTGCTCAGGGGGTTGTCAGGGCTCGCTCAGGGGCTCGCCTGGGTACTGCGGCAAATTACTGCAGTGACTGACACTTTCGCGAACGATTAAACTTCGAGCGCTTCGGGAGTATTCCAGCGGGGTCCGACAAATCTGCCCTGCTCCGCGCCGTTCGGCCTTCCGCGGCCATCGCCCCCGAGGCCGACCAAGTGTGACAGACGCGACATCCGAACGCTCCCTCGGCCGCAGGTCCCCGACCGGAGTCCCCGGGCCCGGCGTCTCGCCGCTACTTCGGGGGCAGGGACAGGGCGTAGGCGAGTCCTCGATCCACCCACGCGGCCACGTCGGACGGCGCGGCGCAGGCTTCGGGCGAAACCGTGATCCATCCTCGCATCGGGTGGCCGCGCATGACCGTCGTGGCGGCGCCCGGCTCGGCGAGCAGGTCGTCGTGGTCGTCCGGGGAGACCCGGACCATCAGTCCGCCCTTGCTCCTCACGACCACGGCCATGTTGCCGTTCACCATCCAGGCGAGGCCGCCGAACATCCGCTTCGGGGTCGCGTCACGCCTCGCTCCGAGCAGATCCTCCACGCGGTCGGCCAGTTCCTCGTCGTAGCTCACCCGTCCATCTTCTCCCGTGCGCCCGACATTCATCATTCGCGCCCTCGCCCGCGACGGCCGGCCGCCGTCAGCCGTGGCGACGGCGGCCCTCCTTCGTGCGAAGGCCGTAGCCGAAGGCGCGGTCGAGGGCGATGTGAGCCATCCAGCCGCACAGGGCGGCGAAGATGGGCGCCCAGGTGATGGGGGCGACCGTGTAGAGCACCATCAGCGCGAACGGCACCAGGGCTCGGTGCGCGGCGTTGTAGTACGGCACGGCGCGCGGCTGGAGCCGCCCGTGCTCGACGGTGCCGGATCCTCGCAGCCCGACGAGGAAGGTCAGGTCGGGGGCGATGAAGAAGGCGAGCGCGGCGAGCGCCGCGAGCCACCCGTGGTTGACGCCTTCGAGGACGGCGAAGGCCGCCCAGAAGAGCGCGCCGGCGGACCATGCGGCGCGGCGGAGGGTGCGGATGCCGGGGATCTCGCTCCGGGTGACGGCTGCGCTCACGATGACGGCCCTTCCGAAGGTCGGCTAATGACGTTAGCCAGATTAAAGCTAAGAGCATTAGCTGTCAAGCTAGCTGTCGTTTAGTGCGTGCGAGACGGCGTGCCGGGCTCGTGCGGGGGCCGGGGGAAAGGGCCGCGCCCGGGACCCGCGCGCCGCTAGCATGATCGGATGTCGCAGACGGTGGGGATCGCGGAGTTCGTCCGGCAGCCGAGTGACCTGGGCGAATGCCGGGGCGGAACGGACCTGATCGGCCGGGACGAGGTCCAGGCCTTCCTGGGGTCCATCACCGATGTCGATGCCGCGATGGCGGAGCTGGCCGCCTCGCTCGGGTCCGGTGACGTCTTCCGCGCGGGGATGATGGCCTTCGTGTGCGGGGTGCTCGTCGAGCGCGGCGGCTCGGTCACGGTTCCGGTCGACGCGGTCATGCAGGTGACGGAGCGTTACCTGCACCTGGCGAAGCAGTTCACGGCGCAGGGCGGGGCGAGTGCGCAGGACGAGCTGTTCCAGGCGTCCCCCGACCTCGTCCGCGCGGCCGGCGCGGCTTCGTCCTCGGGCTGACCGGCGTCCAGGACCGGATGTACCACTTCTTCGCTCTGGCCCAGGACGCCCTCGAACGCCACGCGGGCCCCGGCTATCTCGGAGCCGAGCCGACCGACCCCGCGGCGGTGCGGTACGCGCGGAACCGGGGCCTGACCCCGCAGGAGCACCAGCAGGCGCAGGAGCTGATCGACCACCAGCGGATCGGGTTCCACTACCCGGGCGCCGATGCGAGGCCGGCGCTGTTCTTTCCCGGTTCCGCGCCCTTCGAGGCGGTCCCCGTGGTCGACGGCCTTCCCACCCTCTTCCTGGACGAGAAGTCGATCAACGCCCAGTGGTCTCCCACGAACATGTATCCGGTCCTGCACGAGGCGCTGGAATCACGGGTCAGCCTTCGCGAACTGCCCCGTGAGGACGTGGAGGCCAGGCTCGCGGTCTTCGCGGGCTAGGAGCCGAAACCGGTCGTCGCAGGCGCTCCCGCTGCGGGCCGCCCCCCGCGAGGTCACTCGGCCACGACCGGGTCGGCGTCGGCGACCACGCTGGTCAGGACGACCTCGGGTTCGCCAGCCGGGCGGCGAGCCAGTCGAGCGTGTCGGGGAGCCAGGCCCAGCGGCAGTTCTCCAGGAGGTGGTTGCCCTCAGGGATCAGGACGTACTCGCCGTTCGCCGCCCGGCGGGCCAGTTCGGCGCCGCCGGCGACGCCGGGGATGACGTCCAGCCCGCCGTCCAGGACGCGCAGCGGCTGCTGAACCGGGGGTGCGGTCACCCGGTCGGCGAACTCGCGGGCGGCGGTTTCCCCGCCCATGCGCAGGACGAACGACTCCGTCACATAGGGCGGAAGCTCGTCCCAGGTGAGGGCGGTGGGCCCGCTGACGGTGACGACGGCGCCGATCCGCGGTTCGTGCCGCGCGGCGACGGACGCGAGGAAGCCGCCCATGCTGAGCCCGACCAGTCCGACGCCGGCGGGCAGGCCGTCCACGGCGTCGAGGGCCTGCCCCACGACTCGCTGGTAGTCCGGGTTCCAGGGGCCGCGCACGGCGAGGTCTCCCTGGCCGGGCCCGTCGATGGCGAGCGCGGCGAGACCGCGGTGCAGGAGCGCCTCGGCGATCGGCATGAACTCGACCTTGCCGGAGTTCATGCCCGGCACCAGGACGACCAGGGGAGCGTCCGGCGAGGGACGCCGCAGGACGCCGGTGAAGTCAGGGCCGGTGAGGTGCTCGGCGTCCGGCGCGAGGCGGGCGAGCGAGCGGCGCAGGGCGTCGGCGGACGCCGCGGCGGCCCGCCCGTGCTCGGCGAGGTCGGGGTTCGGCAGGACCGTCGCGAAGTGGAACCACAGCGCGGCGTCGCGGAACGCTTCGCCCGCCGAGCGCGGAAGCCGCGCCTTCCCGGCGCGGGCGAGGTGCTCCCGCCCGGTCCGCACGAACGCGTCAGTCCACTCGCGCAGGGAGGCCAGGCCGGCGGTGACCGCATCGTACTGGTGGGGGTCGACGCCGGCGGCGACGGCACGCGACCGGTTGGCGGCGGCGAAGGGGGCGACGGGCTCGTCGAAGAAGGCGGTCATCGGTTCTGCTCCAGGGTGAGGACGGCGTTGCCGCGCACGCGGCGCTCGCGGAGATCGGTGATCCCGCTTCAGGGAAGAGTGCTCTCGTGCCCGCAGCGAACCGGACGAGCGGCAGGCCGGTCCAACAGCCGCCCGGCGAGGTTGACAACCATCGGTTGTCGCCCACGATGGGAGGCATGGACCTCGACCTGGGCCAGGTGCGCGCGTTCGTCGCCGTCGCCGAGCACCTGCACTTCGGGCGGGCCGCCGAGGACCTCTCGATCACCCAGCAGGCGGTGTCCAAGCGGGTGGCCAGGCTGGAGGCGGCGCTCGGAGTCCCGCTCCTCACCCGCGGGAACGTGGCGCCCACCGACGCGGGGCGCCGTTTCCTGGAGCCGGCGCGGGAGGCGCTGCGGGCCGCGGAGGCCGCGGTCGGCGCGGTCCACGCCGTCGGCAGGCCGCTGCGGCTCGACCTCTGGGGCCACCTGTACGGCCCGTCCCGGACGGTCGCCGCGGTGATCGACGCACGACCGGAGCTCGACGTCGAACTCGGCATGAGCCGCGACCTTCCCGCGGCGGCCGCGGCGCTGCTGCGCGGCGACGTCGACGCCGGGTTCGGGCGCGTGCACCCGCCGCTGCCGGACGGGCTGGCGCACCGCCTCGTCCGGCTCGAACCCGTGGACCTCCTCGTCGCCGCCGGGGATCCGCTCGCCGCCGCGTCCGGCGTCCGCCCGTCCGACCTCGCCGGACGCGACCTGTGGTTCCCCGCGGCCGTCGACCGGCTCGACTTCATCGGCCGGTTCTGCGGCGAGTTCGGCGTCCGCGCCGCGTCCGGCGGCGCCAACCTCGGTGTGGAGCACCTGCAGGCCGGCCTCCTGGCCGAGCCGGGACGGATCACGCTCTTCCCCGCCGACGCCCGGCTGCCCGGCGTGCCGGGCGTCCGGGCGATCCCCCTCGTCGACCCGGTTCCGCTCTACGCCTGGTCGCTGGTGTGGCCGCGGCGGTCGCCGCATCCGATGGTCTCCGCGCTGGTCCGGGGGTTCGCCGAGCACGGGCGGCGGCACCGCTGGCTGGAGTACGACCCTGCCCGCGACTGGCTGCCCGGCGAACCGGTCGCCGCGGACTGACCCCGGGTCAGGGTTTGCGGGCCAGGCCTCCGTACATCGACACCTGGGAGTCGTCGATCGCGCGGGCCTTGTCGTCCGGGCGCCAGCGGTGCACGGGGGCCACGCCCGGTTCGACGAGCTCCAGGCCGTCGAAGAAGCTCGTCACCTGGGCCTTCGTGCGGGCCTTCGACTTGATCCCGCGCGCGTTGTACTTCTTCACGGCGTCCCCGACCTCGTCGGGAGCGCTGTCGATGGTGATGGTGGAGAGCGCGAGCCAGCTGCCCGGCGGGAGAGGCTCCATCAGCCGCCGGACGACGTCGTGCGCGAGTTCGTCGTCGTGGACGAAGTGCAGGACGGCGATCAGGCACAGCGCCACCGGCTCGCCGAAGTCCAGCGTGGCCCGGACCTCGGGCGACGACAGGATGGCCTCCGGCTCGGCCAGGTCCGCGTGGATGTAGCGGGAGCGGCCCTGCGGGGTTCCGGTCAGCAGCGCGCGGGCGTGCGCCAGCACGATGGGGTCGTTGTCGACGTACACGACGCGGCCGGACGGGTCGACCTCCTGGACGACCTCGTGGAGGTTCGGGGAGGTCGGCAGCCCGGTCCCGACGTCGAGGAACTGCCGGACGCCGCACCCGGCCGCCAGGTGGCGGGCGACCCGGACCATGAAGTCGCGGTTGGCCCGCACGGAGGTGCGCATGTACGGGGCGACCCTGACGACCTCCTCGGCGGCGGCCCGGTCGGCGGCGTAGTTGTCCTTGCCGCCGAGCAGGTAGTCGTAGACCCGGGCCGAATGGGCGACGTCCGTCCTCAGGTCGGCGGACGTCGGTTCACGGGCGGTCTTGTCCGGCACGATGGCCCCCGTCGCTCGGTGTGCTGGCACCCGGCGATATTAGTAAGTCTTGTTATCTAATGGGATGCCTTCGGCGCAACCCGGCCGGTGTCGCGGAGGCGGGCGTAGATGTCGCCCGACCGTCCGCGCGGGCGGATCCTGTCCAGCCGCCGCCGCAGCTCGGCCGCGTCGAGCCAGCGGGGACTGGCCAGCCGCATCGTCTCGATGGGGGAGTAGTTGTAGACGTAGTCGCCGAGCCGGTCGACGAGCTCCAGCGCCTCCAGCGAGGCGTCGTGCGCCGACGGCACGTACTCGAACGACAGGGCGGGCAGCGGCCGGGACAGCCCCGCCAGCACGTCCGCCTCGAAGCCCTCGACGTCGATCTTGCAGAAGGCCGGCACGCCGTGCAGGGCGATGAGCTCGTCCAGCGTGGTCACGTCGACGCCGATCGAGCGGTCCCAGCGGACGCGGGCGAAGCCGCGGTCCGTCGTCACCGCCCTGATCCAGCCGGGCGACATCGAGGACACCGTCGGCGTCGCGGTGGACAGGGCCAGGCGCGCCCGTCCTGGAGCGGCGCCCGCGGCGCCGGAAACGAGCGTGACGCCGCGGTCGCGGCCGAAGAACAGGCGCAGGACGCGCAGGCAGTCGGGCTGCGGCTCCACCGCGACGACGCGCGCTCCCAGCCCCCGCCACACGCGCACCCGGCCGCCCACGTGCGCGCCGATGTCGAACGCGAGGTCGCCGGGCCCGAGGAACTGCCCGTAGAGGCGCGACGCGCGCCGGTGCCTGCCCGGAATTCCGTGGTACATGACCAGTGAGCGAGCGATCCCGTAGGCACGCAGCAGCATCCGCCGACCTTACCGCGCCGGGCTCCGCCGCCGGTGGTGACTTCGCGGGGGCGGGCCCGCGCCGGTGCGGGGCCCGGCGGGGGTCAGGACGGCGGGAGGCCGAGGGCGCGGGCGATCAGCATGCGCTGCACCTCCGAGGTGCCCTCGCCCACCTCCAGGATCTTCGCGTCGCGGTAGAAGCGGCCGACGGCGTACTCGTTCATGAAGCCGTAGCCGCCGAAGACCTGCGTGGCGTCGCGGGCGTTGTCCATGGCGGCGTTGGAGGCGACCAGCTTGGCGATGGCGGCCTCCTTCTTGAACGGCTCCCCGGCCAGCATCTTCGCGGCCGCCGCGTAGTAGGCGAGCCGGGCCGTGTGCGCCCGGGTCTCCATGTCGGCGACCTTGAACTGGATCGCCTGGTAGCGGCCGATCTCCTTGCCGAACGCCTCCCGCTCGCGGACGTAGCGCAGGCACTCGTCCACGCAGCCCTGGGCGAGGCCGACCGACAGCGCGGCGATCGCGATGCGCCCCTCGTCGAGGATCCGCAGGAACTGGGCGTACCCCCGGCCGCGCTCGCCGACGAGGTTCTCGGCCGGGACGCGGACGTCGTCGAACGACAGCTCCCGCGTGTCGGACGCCGACCAGCCGACCTTGGAGTACTTGCGCCCGACCGTGAAGCCCGGGGTCCCGTTCGGGACGAGGATCGTGGAGATCTCGCCGTCGCCGGTGAAGGCGGTCACGGTCACGAACGCGGTGATGTCGGTGCCGGAGTTGGTGATGAACGACTTGGACCCGTTGATCACCCAGGAGTCGCCGTCGAGCCGGGCCGTGGTGCGCATGCCGCCGGGCACGTCCGACCCGCCGCCCGGCTCGGTCAGCCCGAAGGCCGCCAGGCGCTCACCCGAGGTGAGCAGCGGCAGCCACCGCTCCTTCTGCTCGGCCGACCCGAACCGGTAGATCGGCATCGCGCCCAGCGACACCCCGGCCTCCAGGGTGATCGCGACGGACGAGTCGACGCGCGCCAGCTCCTCCAGGGCGAGGCAGAGCGTGAAGTAGTCGCCGCCCATGCCGCCGTGCTCCTCCGGGAACGGCAGCCCGAACAGGCCCATCTTCCCCATCGCGGCGACGATCTCGTGGGGGAACTCGCCGCGCTCGTACAGGTCCCCGATCACCGGGGCGACGCTCTCGCGGGCGAACCGCTCGACCGTGCGCCGCAGCTCCTCCTGCTCCTCGCCGAGCGTGAAGTCGATCATTGGCTACTCCGATTCAGGTGACAGGGCTTGCACTACGCGGGACGGGCTGGGGCGGCCCAGCCGGCCCGCCATCCAGCGGCTCGTGGCCACGAGCCCGGCGAGGTCGACTCCGGTCTCGACGCCGAGGCCGTTCAGCATCCAGACGAGGTCCTCGGTGGGCAGGTTGCCGGTGGCGCTCTCGGCGTACGGGCAGCCGCCGAGGCCGCCGGCCGAGGAGTCCACGACGGCGACGCCCGCGCGGAGCGCGGCGAGGGTGTTGGCCAGCGCCTGCCCGTAGGTGTCGTGGAAGTGGACGGCGAGCCGGTCGGCGCCGATGCCGGCCTCGCCGAGCGCCTCGATGAGCGCGGTGACCTGGCCCGGCGTGCCGACGCCGATGGTGTCGCCGAGGCTGAGCTGGGAGCAGCCCATGTCCATCATGCGGGACGCGACGGACACGACCTGCTCGACGGGGACGTCGCCCTCCCACGGGTCGCCGCACACCATCGACACGTAGGCGCGCACCCAGAGGCCCTCGGCCCGCGCCCGCTCCACGACCGGGGCGAACATCGCGAGGGACTCGTCCACGGTGCGGTTGAGGTTGCGGCGGGCGAACGTCTCGGTGGCGCTGCCGAAGATCGCGATCTCGGTGACGCCGTTGGCCAGGGCCCGGTCCAGGCCCCGCTCGTTCGGCACGAGGACGGGATAGCGCAGCTCGGGGGAGCGCGGCAGGATGTCGAGCAGCTGCTCGGCGTCGGCGAGCTGCGGCACCCACTTGGGATGGACGAAGCTGGTCGTCTCGATCGTGCGCAGCCCCGCGTCGGCCAGCCGGGTCACGAACTCCGCCTTGACCTCGGCGGGGACGACCGCCTTCTCGTTCTGCAGCCCGTCCCGCGGCCCGACCTCGTAGATCGCGACCCGCTCGGGAAGGCCGGAAAGGGGTACCGGCACCGTCATGCCTCCTCGATCACGGCCAGCACCGCGTCCAGGGCGACCTGCGCGCCCGCGCGGACCGGCAGCTTCGCCACGACGCCGGCGAGCGGCGCGGTGACGGTGTGCTCCATCTTCATCGCCTCGACGACCACGAGCGGCTGCCCGGCCTCGACGCGGTCGCCCTCGGCCGCCTTGACCGCCAGCACCGTCCCGGGCATCGGGCTGCGCAGCACCCCGTCGCCCGCGGCGGCGGCGTCGGCGCCGCCCTCGGCGCGGACGTGCTCGCTCAGCGCCCACGCGTGCCCGTCGCGCCCGAGCCACAGGGTGCGCCCGTCGCGGGCGCCGGCGAAGGAGGTCGTCCTTCCACCGTAGGTCAGGGTGAACGGCCTGGTCAGCGACGCGTCGACCGGCGGCTCGCCGCCGACGGCGACGCGCGCGGACGCCGCCCTGCCCTGGACGCGGACCTCCACCGGGTCGCCGCCGGACGGGGTGATGATCCACGGTGCCCAGGCGTGGGCGCCGGGGCGCCAGCCGTCCGGGACGTCCCACGGGTCGTCGCCGGACTCCAGGTCGAGCATCCGCTCCAGCGCGGCGGCGGCGAGCACCTCGGGCGGCACGGACGCGCCCGCGACCAGGTCGTCCAGGGAGCGCTCGACCAGGCCGGTGTCGAGATCGCCCGACACGACCGAGGGGTGCCGCAGCAGCGCGCGCAGGAACGCCACGTTCGTCGGGACGCCGAGCAGCGTGTAGGACGCGAGCGCGCGGTCGAGCCTGTGGAGGGCCTCGGCGCGGTCGGCGCCGTGGACGATGACCTTGGCGAGCATGGGGTCGTAGGAGCCGCCGACCTCCGTCCCCACGTCCAGCCCGGAGTCGACCCGCGCGGCCTCGGGCTCCCTGAGGGCGAGCACCCGCCCGCCGGTGGGCAGGAAGCCGCGCGCCGGGTCCTCGGCGTAGACGCGGGCCTCGATGGAGTGGCCGTCGAGGCGCACGTCGTCCTGCGTGAACGGCAGCGGCTCTCCCGCCGCCACCCGGAGCTGGAGCTCCACCAGGTCGAGGCCCGTGACGAGTTCGGTCACGGGGTGCTCGACCTGGAGCCGGGTGTTCATCTCCATGAAGAAGAACTCGTCGGGGCGGTCGGCCGAGACGATGTACTCGACGGTCCCGGCGCCCACGTACCCGACGGCCTGCGCGGCGGCGACGGCGGCGGCGCCCATCCGCTCGCGCGCGGCGGCGTCCAGCAGCGGGGACGGCGCCTCCTCGACGATCTTCTGGTGCCGGCGCTGGAGGCTGCACTCGCGCTCGCCGAGGTGGACGGCGCCGCCGCGCGAGTCGGCGAAGACCTGGATCTCGATGTGCCGCGGGTTCTCCACGAACCGCTCGGCGAGCAGCGTGTCGTCGCCGAACGAGCCGCGCGCCTCACGCCGGGCGGACGCGATCGCCTCCGGCAGGTCCGCGGCGTCCCGGACGAGCCGCATGCCCTTCCCGCCGCCGCCCGCGGACGGCTTGAGCAGCACCGGCAGCCCGACCTCCAGCGCCGCGGCCTCCAGTTCGGCGTCGGACAGGCCGGGCTCGTCCCGGCCCGGCACCACCGGGACGCCGGCGGCCGCGACCGTCCGCTTCGCGCGGATCTTGTCGCCCATCGCCTCGATCGCCCCGGCCGGCGGCCCGATGAACACCAGCCCCGCCTCGCCGCACGCCCGCGCGAACGCCGTGTTCTCGGCCAGGAACCCGTAGCCGGGGTGGACGGCGGACGCGCCCGCGGCGCGGGCGGCCTGGACGACCGCCTCGATGTCCAGGTACGACGGCACGAGCAGGGCCTCGTCGGCCTCCCGCACGTGCCGCGCCCGCGCGTCGGCCTCGGTGTGGACGGCCACGGACCGGATGCCGAGCCGCCGCAGCGTGCGGAACACGCGGACGGCGATCTCCCCGCGGTTGGCGACCAGGACGCTGTCGAACATCAACACCCTCACATCCGGAAGACGCCGTAGCCGACAGGCTCCAGCGGTGCGTTGGCCGCGACCGACAGCCCGAGCCCGAGCACGCGCCGGGTGTCGAGCGGGTCGATCACCCCGTCGTCCCACAGCCGCGCCGTCGAGTAGTACGGGTTGCCCTGCGCCTCGTACTGCTCGCGGATCGGCGCCTTGAACCCTTGCTCGTCCTCGGCGGGCCACTCCTCGCCGCGCGCCTCCATCTGGTCGCGGCGGACGGTGGCGAGGACGCTCGCCGCCTGCTCGCCGCCCATGACCGAGATGCGGGCGTTCGGCCACATCCACAGGAAGCGCGGCGAGTACGCCCGGCCGCACATCGCGTAGTTGCCGGCACCGAACGAGCCGCCGATCACGACGGTGAACTTCGGGACGCGGGCGCACGCGACGGCGGTCACCATCTTCGCGCCGTGCTTGGCGATGCCGCTCGCCTCGTACTCCCGGCCCACCATGAACCCGGTGATGTTCTGCAGGAACACCAGCGGGACGCTGCGCCGGTCGCACAGTTCGATGAAGTGCGCGCCCTTCTGCGCCGACTCGCCGAACAGGATGCCGTTGTTCGCGACGATCCCGACCGGGTGCCCGTGGATGCGCGCGAACCCGGTGACGAGCGTCGCGCCGTACTCCTTCTTGAACTCCTGGAAGCGGCTGCCGTCGACGATGCGGGCGATGACCTCGCGCACGTCGTAGGGGGTGCGGGAGTCCGGCGGAACGATCCCGTAGAGCTCGGACGGGTCGGCGGCCGGCTCCTCGGGCGGGGCGACCTCCCACGGGCGCGGCTCGCGCGGGCCCAGCGTGGCGACGATGTCGCGCACGATCCGCAGGGCGTGCGCGTCGTCCTCGGCGAGGTGGTCGGTCACGCCGGACGTGCGCGAGTGCAGCTCGCCGCCGCCCAGCTCCTCCGCCGTCACGACCTCGCCGGTGGCGGCCTTCACCAGCGGCGGCCCGCCGAGGAAGATCGTCCCCTGGCCGCGGACGATGACGGCCTCGTCGCTCATCGCCGGGACGTAGGCGCCGCCCGCCGTGCACGAGCCCATCACCGCCGCGATCTGCGGGATGCCGCGGCCGGACATCGTGGCCTGGTTGTAGAAGATGCGGCCGAAGTGCTCGCGGTCGGGGAACACCTCGTCCTGGCGGGGCAGGAACGCGCCGCCGGAGTCGACCAGGTAGAGGCAGGGGAGGCGGTTGTGCAGCGCCACCTCCTGCGCCCGCAGGTGCTTCTTCACCGTGACCGGGTAGTACGTGCCGCCCTTGACGGTGGCGTCGTTGGCCACGACGACGCATTCGCGTCCGGAGACCCGCCCGACGCCGGTGATGATCCCCGCGCCCGGCGCCTCGTCGCCGTACATGCCGTTCGCGGCGAGCGGCGACAGCTCCAGGAAGGGCGAGCCGGGGTCCAGGAGCGTGTCGACCCGGTCGCGGGGCAGCAGCTTGCCGCGCGCCACGTGGCGCTCGCGGGCGCGCTCGGGTCCGCCGCGGCCCGCCCGGTCGACGCGGTCGCGCAGCTCCGCGACGAGCGCCTCGTTGTGCGCGGCGCTCGCCTTGAACGCCTCGCTCGCGACGTCGGCGCGCGAGCCGATCTCGGGTCCGCTCATGACCCCCCTTCCCGGTTAACGTTCATTAACAATGCTGATGTTAACGGTCGTTAACAACTCTAGTCTAGACTGGCGCGCATGACGTCCCACCCCGCCGAGGCGCCGCCGGGCGCGCCCAACCCGCGCCGGGCCGAGATCCTCGGCGCCGCCGCCGAGCTGTTCGCGCGCCGCGGCTACCACGGGGCGTCGATCGGCGACCTCGGCCGGGCCGTCGGCCTCACCGGCCCCGCCCTCTACCGGCACTTCAGCGGCAAGGAGGCCGTGCTCGCCGAGATGCTGCTCGACATCAGCGAGCGGCTGCTCGCCGAGGGCCTGCGCCGCGCCGCCGACCCCGACCCCGGGCGCGCCCTCGACGCGCTGCTGAGCTGGCACATCGCGTTCGCCCTCGACAACCCCGCGCTGATCACCGTGCACGAGCGGGAACTGGACAACGTCCCCGAGCCGCAGCGCCACCGCATCCGCCGGCTCCAGCGCGCCTACGTCGAGGAGTGGGTCGCCGTCCTGCGCCGCCTCGACCCCCGGCCCCAGGACGAGCGCGCCCGCGCCGCCGTCCACGCCTGCTTCGGCCTGCTCAACTCCACCCCGCGCAGCGCCGCGCAGGGCCTCGGCCGCGAAGCGATGGCCGGGCTCCTGCACGGCATGGCCCGCGCCGCCCTCGACGGCGCCCGCTGACCGAGCACGGTCAGCACGACGCCGTGCGCCCGTCGAGCGAGCGCTCCACGGCTCTGGCGAACGTCTTGGCGTCCGTCCCCGTCCCGTCGAAGAGCTTCTGCACGCACCCGCGGAACGTGCCGGTGAACGTGCTGTAGTGCGGCGTGACAGGACGGGGCCGCGCCCGGTCCAGGGCGCTCACCACGGCCGTTCCCAGCTCGGTCAGCTGCGCCTGGTCGAGTTCGACGTCGCCGGGGTCGAGACGCTCCTGGGTGAAGGCCGAGCAGTTCTGCACCCGCACGTCGGCGGCGGCGTGCCGCCCGGGGCGCAGCCCGAGGGCGCTGTAGCGTCCCGGCGCGAAGCCGCCGCACGAGAACAGCAGTTTCTGGCTCTCCGTTCCGCTCAGGTACTCCACCAGCTTGAGGGCGGCGTCGGGATGGGGGGAGTACTTGGACACGGCGAGGTTCTGGCCTCCCAGGACGGTGCGGCCGGGCAGGGCGGTGACCCCGTACCGCAGGCGCGCCCCGTCCCGCATGCCCGGCTCCGTCGCGAGGGTGGAGAACGCGTACGGCCAGTTCCGCATCAGCGGTGTCCCGGACATGAACGCCTCCATGCTCCGCTGCTCGTCGTACGAGCGCGACGCCGCCAGCGGGCCGCGCGCACGCGCCCCGGGCCGCGGGTCGGAGGCACGGGCCGCCAACCTCTTCAACGCCGGGAACACTCTCGTCCGCAACGCCTTCCCGTCCGGGCGCCTCTCGCCGGTGAGCAGCCCGCCGCCGCCGTCGTTCCACACCGCTTCCAGCGCGTTGACCGTCAGCCCCTCGTAGTCGTCGAGCTGCATGGCGACGCCGGAGTCGAGCAGACGCGGCCAGTCGCGCGGGGTCTGCGCGCCGTCACGCCGGTAGAGGAGCCCGACGTCGACGTTGAACGGGACGGCGTACTGCTTCCCGTGCCATTCCCCGCTCTCCAGAGCGGCCGGGAAGAAGTCGCCGCGGTTCCCGATGCCGTCGAGCGGGCGGAGGTAGCCGCCCGCGGCGAACTCCGCCGTCCAGGTGTTGTCCATGACCAGCACGTCGTAGCCGCAGCCGCGGGACTCCTGCATCGCCTTGATCTGGCTGTGCTGGGCGTCCGTGGACTCCGAGATCTCCACGAGCGTGGCGTGCGGGCCGCCGCCGGCGTTCCACTTCTGGATCAGCTGGCGGCGCTGGCTGTTCAGGCTGACGTCGGTGCCGCCGGCGACGACCAGCTCCGAGCGGTCGCAGCGCGGCGTCAGGGCCTGGTAGGAGGAGCCCGGCCAGAAGGCCAGCGCCTCGGCGCAGACCAGCACCGCCGCGGCCCCGCCCACGGCGCTCAGCCAGGCCGTCCGCCCGTGGGGCGCGAACCGTCGCCGCCGTCGCGTCATGGCCCTCCGTTCATCGCAGGTCCGAGAGGAGCTGGGCGGCCTGCTGCGGTTCCGGCGCGCCCGTCAGCGACACGCAGCCCCTGCCGCCGGACGGGCCGAACGCGTCCACGATCTCCTTGACGGGGGAGGCGCCGCAGCCCGTCGGGCCGGTGAGGACCACGGTCACCCGCACGTCCCGGTGCCGCTCGCGGAACTTCGCGGCCGCCTCGCGGGCGGACGGGCCGCGGCCGTTCGTCCCGGGGGACTGCCCGTCGGTGACGACGACCAGGTTCGAGCCCGGTTCCACGTCGGCGTCGCCGATCATGTCGGTGAGCGCGACGTCGCCTCCTGCGGTCGCGACGGCCTGGAGATGGCTCGTGATGCGGTTCTTCTGGACGGGGCTCGTCCCCGCGAGCCGCACGTTCTCCAAGGTGTAGGGGCTGTCGGGCGGCTTCTTCCGGGAGGCCACCTGGAGCCCCGCGCCGTCGCGGCTCTGCAGCTGGGCCACCAGGCTCTGCAGGAAGGAGACGCTGCGCGTCAGGCGGGTGTCGCGGCCCTGCGCCGGGCGGTCCATCGACCCCGACACGTCCAGCATGAGGGAGACGGAGGCCGGGGGACGGGCCGCGGCGACGCGCTGGAGGCGTTCGGCCACGTACCTCCCGCCGCGGTCGTCGCCCGCCGGGACCGGCGGCTTCGGCTCCATCCGGCTCGGGATGACGTTCGGGCCGAGCAGGGTCCACAGGGCCGTCAGGTCCTGGCGGGCGGAGTCGCCCTCGTGCGCGGACGGCATGGCGCCCTTGTCGTCCCGGAGGCCCTGCCGGGTGAGCGGATGGCGGGCCAGCCACCGGCGGAACGCGGTGACCGCCGCGTCGCGCTCCCGCGTGTCCTGTCCGCGCCACGTCACCTGGATGAACGGGTGGTCGAGCGACGGCAGGTCCTCGGCGTAGTAGGGGTACAGCGTCCACTCGGCTCCGGCGCCCGGCGCGTCCGCGGCGCCGCACTGCTTCTTGAGGCGCCCCGCGTCGTAGTCGCTGACGACCTGCTCGGGAACGGCGAAGGCGACGCGGTCCGGCGGGTGGGCGCGCTGGCGGGCCTTGCAGAGCAGGGTCACCGCGTCCGGCGCGACCAGGTCGGTGGGCTCGACGAACTCCTCGTTCTGCTGGTCGCCGCCCGGAAGCGTGTCGTAGAGGACGGGCGTCACCGCCAGCGCGGCGGCCGACGTCTCCGGGACGGGACGCGCGATCTCGCGCAGTTCCACTCCGGCCTTGGCGAAGCGCTGGAGCAGGGCGGCGGTGGACCGCTCCGGAGGCTTGATGGCCAGATCCTCCACCTGGGCGTGGTCGCCGCCGAACAGGGCGAGCACCAGTGGCGACGACCCCAGCGAGCCGCGCGTGGTGAACACCGGATCGGCCTTGGCGGGCGGGCCCGGGCTCGGGGACCCGGCGCCCGTCGCCCTGCGGACCTGGTCGGGGCTCTTCTCCACGTAGTCGAACTCGGCCGTGGACGACGGGATCCAGACGTCGGGCTGCGGCCCGTACAGCCGCTCGTCCTGCGGCGCCGGCGCCGCCTCGCCGCCGGGAGGCTCGCTGCGCCGCCACAGCCGCCCGAACGCCTCGGAGAGCTGCACGAACTCCGGCTCCGGCGCGACGCTGACGCTGTACTCCCGGCAGCCCCGCTCCTCGCTGTCCTCCTCGAAGCCCCTCGCCGCGTCGCGCAGGGGGGCGAGCGTCTCCGGGGCGGTGACCACGCGCAGCTCCAGCGGCTGCCCGCACGGCCGGGTGTGCTCCACCAGCGAGGCGACGCCCGCCTGGGCGAGCAGGACCGCCGCCATCGCCGCGGCGCCGGCGCACGCCCACGCCACCGCCCCGGCGTTCCAGGGCACGATCCGGGAGAGCCGCTTCAGCGCGGCGCCCGCCCGCTCGGAGCGCAGCGGCGCCGCCGACACCGCCACGATCACCAGGGCGATGACGGCCAGCGGCAGGACGGTCTGCAGCCAGGCGACCGCGTCGACCAGCTTCAGCACCTGGTTGGCGATCAGCCCGGAGACGACGCCGACGATCAGCCCGGGAACCGCCGCGCGCACGAGCCGGTCGAGCGGCGCGTCAGAGTCACCGTTGCCCGACTCACTCATTCCGGCTCCGTGGCCGCGGAAAGCACGATGTGTCGTCCTTCGGTCTGACGCCCAATGGTAATTGCCGGAACGAGCAAGGTCATGGAAAAAACCTGTCCTGCATCGGACGATCTTCACCGTCCGCGGACGGGTCCTGCGGGGGCGGCCTTGACTCTCCCGGCGCCTCCCCGTTCAGATGGTCGAACAGGATTCGGTTCAGGCCCCGCACGGAGGAGGCCCGTATGGGCGTCGAGGGTGTCGGCTTCTACGAGATCGCGCGCGACGACCCGGACCGGCCCGCCGTGCTCGCGCCCGGCGTGCCGATGTCCTACGGCGAGCTGCACGCCGAGGTGAACCGGCTCTCCAACGCACTGACCGGGATCGGGCTGCGTCCCGGCGACACGCTGGCGACCGTCCTCGGCAACCGTCCCGAATTCCTGACCGTCCTGCTCGCCGCGGTCCAGTCGGGCCTGTACCTGGTCCCGGTGAGCCGCCACCTGACCGCGCCCGAGATCGGCTACATCCTCGCCGACAGCGGCGCCAGGGCCGTCATCACCGAGAGCGCCCTGGCCGAGGCGGTGTCCGGCGCGGCCGACGAGGCGGGCGTCCCCGCCGAGGGACGGGTGAGCGTCGACGCCGGCGGCGGGTACCGGTCGATGGCCGCGCTCTGCGCGACGGGCAGCGCGGAGCCGCCCGCCGGACGGCGCATGGGCTCGGTGATGCTCTACACCTCCGGGACGACGGGGCGGCCGAAGGGCGTCCGGCGCCCGCTGCTCGACATCCCGCCCGAGGTGCTGATCGACATCATGCGGCGGACGCTGGGGCGGCACCTCGGGCTGGAGCCCGGCGACGAGGTGCACCTCGCCGTCGGACCGCTCTACCACTCCGCGCCGTGCGTCCACGCGATGATGGCGCTGAACCTCGGCCACGCCGTCGTCGTCGCCCCGCGGTTCCACCCCGAGCACACCCTGGAACTCATCCAGCGGCACGGCGTCACCAACACGTTCATGGTGCCGACGATGTTCCACCGGATGCTGGCCCTGCCGGACGGCGTCCGCGCCCGGTACGACGTGTCGACGCTGCGGCAGGTGTACCACAGCGCCGCACCCGTCCCCGTGGAGACCAAGCAGAAGATGATGGAGTGGTGGGGGCCCGTCCTCTACGAGTACTACGGCTCCACCGAGAGCGGCCCGGTCGTCGTCGCGACCCCGCACGAGTGGCTCGCCCGTCCCGGGACCGTCGGCCGCGCGGTCGACGGCGTGCGGATCAGGATCCTCGACCCGGAGGGGGCCGAGCTGCCTCCGGGGGAGACCGGCCTCATCTACGCGGCGGGGCAGCCCGGATTCGAGTACCACGGCGACCCCGCCAAGACCGCCGCCGCCATGCGGGACGACTACTACACCCCCGGCGACCTCGGCCACCTCGACGAGGACGGCTGGCTCTTCATGAGCGACCGCCGCACCGACCTCATCATCTCCGGCGGCGTCAACGTCTATCCCGCCGAGGTCGAGTCCGTCCTGCTCCAGCACCCGGCGGTCGCCGACGTCGCCGTCATCGGCGTCCCGGACGACGACTGGGGGCAGCGCGTCGTCGCGCTCGTCGAGCCCGCGGAGGACGCCGACCCGGGGGAGGCGCTCGCCGCCGATCTGCTCGCGCACTGCGAGCCCCGGCTGGCCCGGCTGAAGCACCCCCGGCGCCTGGAGTTCCGCGAATCGCTGCCGCGCACGCCGTCCGGCAAGCTCAGCCGCCGCCGCGTGCGGGAGGCCTACCTGCGCGAACACGCGGACTGACGCCGCCGGGGCGGCCGGCCGCGACTCGTCTCCGCGAACGTCGAACGCCTGCGGCCTCCCCTGCGTACAACGGCACATGGAAGACCAGAAGGTCGCCCCGTTCGACAACGTCGCCCCGACCCCCGCCGCCCCGACGCAGACCGACCTTCCCGTCATCACCGACCCCGCCGCCTATGCCGGAGGCGACGACCCCGCGGCCCCGCGCGGGGCCTCCGGGGGCATGCCGGACGCCCTGCCGGCCGGCGCGGAGGAGACGCCGGGCCCCGAAGACGACCGTGCCGGGATCGCTCGCCTCGGTGACCCGGTCGCGGTCTGGCCGTGCGCCGGCTGCGGACGGCCCGTGCCGCAGCCGGCGCGCGGCCCCCCCCCCCACCGCAACAGCCAGGAC
>NZ_JBEUPA010000066.1:0-40322 GCF_040492065.1 Actinomadura sp. NPDC000929
CCTCTCGTTCGCCCCTCTCGCCCCCCCCCCCCGCCTCTCCCTGGGGGGGCGGGCCGCGGCCCCCCCCCCGCCGGCGCGGGGGGGCCCCCCCCCGGGGGGCGCTCGACCGGCACGGGCCGGTGCTGGACCGCTCCCTGCCCGTCCGGGTGTCCATCCCGTCGATCGGGGTGCGGGCGCCGCTGTCCCGCCTGGGCCTCGGGGCGGGCGGCGAGGTGCGGGTCCCCCCGGCCGACCGGCCGGGGGAGGCCGGCTGGTACCAGGGCGGGCCCACTCCCGGCGAGCGCGGCGCGGCGGTCATCCTGGGCCATGTCGACTCCGGGAAGGGCGCCGCGGTCTTCTACGACCTGGGCCGTCTGAGGCCCGGGAACCGCGTCGAGGTGGAACGCGCGGACGGCCGGGTGGCCGTGTTCACCGTCGAGTCCGTGGAGCGCGTCCCGAAGGGCCGCTTCCCCACCGCGCGCGTCTACGGCCCGCTCGACCACCCCGGGCTCCGCCTGGTCACCTGCGGCGGCGCGTTCGACCGCGCCGAGCGCAGCTACCGCGACAACGTCATCGTCTACGCCGCCGAGACGGCGGTCCGGTAGCCCCGGCCGAAGGCCGATCCGGTCACTGCGCGGGGGAGACGAGGGTGCCGGAGGACTGGAACGCGGTGGTCAGGATCCGGCCGACCTTGTCGAGATTCTTCCGCAGCTTGACGGCGCCGGTGGCGCCGCCGGACAGACCGGTCGTCGCGAGCCCGAGCTCGACGACCACAGTCCCGTCGGGCTGCGGCCTCAGGAGCAGGTGGTACTTGTAGTGCGTGGCGAACGCTCCGAGGAGCATCGCCTTGGTGCGGGTTCCCTTCTCGACGATGCCCTGGCCGGGGTTCTCCCACGTGAAACGAAAGCCCTCGGGCTGCAGGGCGGCCTCCACGACGGCACGGACCTGGTCGAGGGTGCCGGACACCGCGAGGCTGACGGAATTGGCCATGGTTCTCCTTGATCGAGTGGGATCGGGGGGCCGGCGCCGCCGCCCCCCGACATGAGACGTCCGTCCACTCCCCGAGTACGCAAGTCTGACCGGTCACCTCGTTCGCCCACGCCAGGGTGACAACGCGTGGTTGTGACCTGGGCGGGCGGTTGTTTGATCCGCGGCCCCGCCGCCCGCTTGGATCTCCCTGGCCGCCGGAGGCGCGGCCGGCGGAAGGGGCGTCGCGATGGTGCGCACGGGGGAGCGACGGTCGCTCGGCCGGGAGTTCGGGTGGCTCTGGACGGCCTACGCGGTCAGCGCGTTCGGGACGTGGCTCGCCTTCGACGCGTTCCCCCTGATCGCGATCACCGCGCTGCACGCCGGGCCGGCCCAGGTGTCGGCGCTGGCCGCCGCGGGCCTGCTGGCGGGGGCGGCGGTGGCGGTGCCGCTCGGCCCGTGGGTGGAGTTCCGCCGCAAGCGGCCCGTGATGGTCGCGATGGACCTGGTCCGGTGCGCGGCGCTGCTGAGCCTGCCCGCGGCGTTCCTCCTCGGCGGGCTCGGCTACGCCCACCTGCTGGTCGTGTCGGTCGTCGTCGCCGCGGCCGACATCGCCTTCACCGCGGCGAGCGGCTCCTTCCTGAAGGCGCTCGTCCGGCCGGACGACCTGCTCACCGCGAACGGGCGGCTGGAGTCCACGAGCTGGACCGCCACCATGCTCGGGCCGCCGCTCGGCGGCGCCGCGATCGGCCTGTTCGGCCCGCTGGTCACCGTGGCGGCCAACGCGGTCAGCTTCCTGCTGTCGGCGGCCGGGATCCGCGCCATCGGCGGGACGGAGCCGCGCCCGGCCCCGAGCGCGGGCACCCGGCTCCGGGCCGGGGACCTGCTCGAAGGGTGGCGGCACATCCTCACCGGCCCGGCGCTGCGCTCGCTGTTCCTCAACCAGATCCTGGTCGGCGGGCTGATCATGGCGACGGCGCCGGTGCTGGCCGTCCTGATGCTCGGCGACCTCGGGTTCGCGCCCTGGCAGTACGCGCTGGCGTTCGCCGCCCCGTGCGTGGGAGGGCTCGCCGGTTCGCGGCTGGCCCGGCCGCTGGCCGCGCGGTTCGGACGGGCCAGGACCATGCTGGTCTTCGGCACCCTGCGCGCGTGCTGGCTGCCCGGGCTGGCCTTCGTCCGCCCGGGCGTCGCCGGCCTGGTGCTCGTCATCGCCGTCGAACTCGGGCTGATCACCTGCATGGGGGTGTTCACCCCGCTGTACGCCACCTGCCGGCTGGAGTGGACGCCGCCCGACCGCGTCGCCCGCGTGCTGTCGGCGTGGTCGGTGACGAGCAAGCTCACGATCGCGGCCATGACGGGCCTGTGGGGCGTGCTGGCCGGGCTCACCGGCCCCCGCACGGCCGTCGCGGTCGCGGGAGTCCTGTCCCTGGCGACCCCGGCGCTGCTGTTCCGCAACCGCCGCGCGCTCGCCGCTCCAGACGGCTTGACGCAGGTCAGCACCAGTGCGAGCGTGAAAAGAGAGGGGGAAGGGGGACCCGACATGATTGAGATCAAGAGCATCGAGAAGCCGGACGACCGGCGTGACTTCCCCAGGGGGCACCTGGAGATCGCCAACCTCAGCGGCCTCGTCTTCGGGAAGGCGACGTTCGAGCCCGGATGGCGCTGGACGGAGTCGGTGAAGGACATCGCGGGCACCGACCTGTGCGAGGTCCACCACAACGGCTACGTCGTCCAGGGGCGGATGCACATCCGCATGCGCGACGGCGCGGAGCAGGAGGTCGGCCCCGGCGACGTGTTCGTCGCCACGCCCGGCCATGACGCATGGGTCGTCGGAGACGAGGCCTGCGTCATGTTCGACTTCGCCGGCGGCATCGGCGAGTACGCCAAGGCCGGTCACTGAGCGTTCGGTTCCGTGAGGCGGGGGCGCCGTCGGGTGCCCCCGCCTCCGCGTGTCAGGAGGACTCCGGGCCGGGTTCCGCGGGCCTGTGCCGCCGGTAGTGCCGCGCGACGCGGACGCGGTTGCCGCAGCGCGCCGCCGAGCACCAGCGGCGGCGCGGGTGGGCGGGCAGGAAGAGCAGCACGCAGTCGTCGGCCTCGCACTTCCGGATCCTGGTGACCGCCGGGTCGGCGAGGAGTTCGGCGGCGGCCTCGGCGAGCCAGGACGCCGGGCGCAGTTCCGGCGGGCCGGTGCGGCGGCGGGCCGCGAGCAGGGACCGCCCGTCCCAGACCGGCTCGGTGACCGCGGGCGCCGCGCACTGGGCCCGGGTGAGGGCCTCCAGGTCGGCGGCCGAGGGCGGCTCGCCGCGGCGGACGCGGTCGAGGGCCCGGGCCGTGTGCTCCCGGACGTCCCGGACGGCGGCCAGCGACGCGGCCCCCGTCTCCGCGGCGGCGAGCGCCGCGGCCTCGTCGGACCGGTCGGCCTGCAGGCGCAGCCAGGCCCGGAGGTCGTCGGGCGTGGACAGCAGGTCGGCGCCCGCCGGTCGCGTGTTGACCAGGTCCAGGGCCGGGGGCTCGCCGGTCAACGGGGTCGGGTCGCTCATGTCCTAACGGTACATCGACCGATTGACCCGTTAGGTGTGCGATCGTTGTACCTAATGCAACATCTCGACAGTTAGGCGTTAGGTATGTTTTCGATCGCCCGCACCGCCCACCGGCACGCCGACGTGAACGGTGTCCGCGTCTTCTACCGCGAGTCCCTGCCGGAGAGGGAGGACGCGCCCGTCCTGCTGCTCCTGCACGGCTTTCCGTCCGCCTCGCACCAGTTCCGCCGGCTCGTCGACGTCCTCGGCGCCCGCTACCGGCTGATCGCCCCGGACTACCCGGGCTTCGGCCACACGCGGGCGCCGGACGACTTCGCCTACTCCTTCGACGGGCTCGCCGACGTCATGGAGGGCTTCGTCGAGCGGCTCGGCCTCACCCGTTTCGCCATGTACGTGTTCGACTTCGGGGCGCCGGTCGGGTTCCGGCTGGCCGAGCGGCGGCCCGAGCGCATCGCGGGCCTGGTCGTCCAGAACGGCAACGCCTACGCCGAGGGCCTGTCGGACGGCGCCCGCGACTTCATCGCCCTGCGTCCCGGTGCGCCGGGGGCGGAGGAGGCCGTCCGGGGCCTGCTGACCCTGGACGGGACCCGGAGCCAGTACGAGACGGGCGTCGCCGACCCCGAGGCGATCGCACCGGAGGGCTGGACCCTCGACCAGCACTTCCTCGACCTGCCGGGACGCAAGGAAGCCCAGGTCGCGCTGGCCTTCGACTACCACTCCAACGTCGAGCGCTACGGCCGCTGGCAGGCCTGGCTGCGCCGGTGCACGCCGCCCACCCTCATCGTCTGGGGAGCCGGCGACCCGTTCTTCACCGCGTCCGGCGCCCGTGCCTACCTGCGGGACGTCCCGGACGCGGAGCTCCACCTTCTCGACACCGGCCATTTCGCCCTCGAAACCCACCTCTGCGAGATCGCGCCCCTCGTCGCCGCGTTCCTCGACCGTCTCGGGGTGTAGCGGGCCGGAAGGTCCGCAGGTCGCGAGGGCGGGGGGCGGCGGTTCCGGCGAGAATTGATGACGCCGGGAGAGGCCGGGACGGGTAGGTTCGGGGAATGAACGATCGGCCTACTCTCGAGGACATCCGCCGCGCGCCGAAGGTACTGCTGCACGACCACCTTGACGGCGGCGTGCGGCCCGCCACCATCGTGGACCTGGCGCGGGAGACCGGGTACGGGGACCTGCCCACCACCGACGCGGACGCCCTGCGGACGTGGTTCGAGGAGGCCTCCAACTCCGGATCGCTCGAACGGTACCTGGAGACGTTCTCCCACACGGTCGGGGTGATGCAGACCGTCGAGGCGCTCACCCGGGTCGCCTACGAGTGCGCCGAGGACCTCGCGAACGACGGGATCGTCTACGCGGAGGTCCGGTACGCCCCCGAGCAGCACCTGCGCGAGGGGCTGTCGCTGGAGCAGGTCGTCGAGGCCGTCCTGGACGGCTTCGCCCGCGGCCGCGAGGACTTCGGCATCCGCGTCGGGACGCTCGTCACCGCGATGCGGCACCAGGCGCGCAGCATGGAGATCGCGGAGCTGGCCGTCCGGTACCGGGACGCGGGCGTCGTCGGGTTCGACATCGCGGGCGCCGAGGCCGGGTACCCGCCCACCCGCCACCTGGACGCGTTCGAGTACCTGCAGCGCGAGAACGCGCACTTCACGATCCACGCGGGCGAGGGGTTCGGGCTGCCGTCGATCTGGCAGGCGATCCAGTGGTGCGGCGCCGACCGGCTCGGGCACGGCGTCCGGATCATCGACGACATCGAGGTCGAGGGCGGCGAGGCGCGGCTCGGCCGGCTCGCCGACTACGTGCGCGACAAGCGGATCCCGCTGGAGATGTGCCCGACCTCCAACATCCAGACGGGCGCGGCGAAGTCGATCGCCGAGCACCCGATCGGGCTGCTGCGGAGGCTGAGCTTCCGGGTCACGGTCAACACCGACAACCGGCTGATGAGCGGCACGACGCTGTCGGAGGAGTTCGCCAAGCTCGCCGACGCGTTCGGCTACGGATGGGACGACCTGCAGTGGTTCACGGTGAACGCGATGAAGTCGGCGTTCGCGCCGTTCAACGAGCGGCTCGAACTGATCAACGGGGTGATCAAGCCCGGTTTCGCGCAGCTCAAGTGGAGCGGCGCCCGGCCCCTGGCATGATCGAGCCATGACCATTCGCTCCACCGGCGGGCGCGTCGCGGCGTACGCGTGGCTGGTGTTCGCCGCCCTCAACCTCGTCGACCTGTTCGTCGGCATCACCGGCGACCCCGACTACTCGCTGACGACGGTGACGATCGCGTTCCTGCTGCTGCTCGGCTGCGGGATCGCCTACACGGTCGGGCTGCGGCCGCTGATCGCCGGCGACGAGGACGGGGTGACGATCCGCAACCCGCTGCGGGACGTCCGGGCGCCGTGGGGCGCGGTCCGCCGGATCGAGGGCAGGAACGCGCTCACGGTGGTGTTCGCCGGCCCGGACGGGACGGACCTGGAGACCCGGGCGTGGGTGCTCCAGACCTCGCCCCGGGCGCAGGCCAAGGCGGAGGCCCGCGCCGAGAAGGAGGCCCGCAAGGGCAAGGGGCAGGCGCAGGGGCTCGATCTGCGGGGGCGGACGCCGACCGCGTACGCGGCGCAGCAGTTGAACGAGATGAAGGAACGGCAGCGCTCCACGGCCCGGTCGGGCGCGCCGGACAAGGCGGCCAGGGCCAAGGCCGAGGCGGAGGAGCAGGGGCCCGCCAGGGGGAGGGTCACGTGGTCCGTTCCCGCGGTGGCCTCGCTGGCCGTCCCGCTGGCGGTGGTCGTCGCCCTGCTGATCGTCGGCGCGGTCGGCTGAGGGGCCCGGTCGGCTGAGAGGGGCCCGGTCAGCCGATGGCCGCGGACACGTCCGCGCGGAGGGCCTCCAGGTCGGCGGCGGCGCGCGCGCGGACCTCGGCGACGTCCCCGTCCACCGGGAGGACGACCTCCAGGTAGCACTTCAGCTTCGGCTCCGTCCCGGAGGGGCGCACGACCACCCGCGAGCCCCCGGCCAGGCGGAACCGGAGCCCGTCGGTGGGCGGCAGGTCCCCGGCGGGCAGGGCGAGGTCGTCGAAGGACTCGACGCGCCGCCCGCCGAGCTCGCGCGGGGGATCGGAGCGCAGCCGGGCCATCGCCGCGGTGATCAGCGAGAGGTCGCTCACCCTGACCGACAGCTGGGACGTCGCGTGCAGCCCGTACCGGCGGGCCTGCGCGTCCAGCAGGTCGAGAAGCGTGTGGCCGTCGCGCCTGGCGTCGGCCGCGAGGGCGGCGACGGCGAGCGCGGCGCCGATGCCGTCCTTGTCGTTGACGAGCACGCCCCGGTCGCCGCCGACGCTGTAGCCGAGCGCCTCCTCGTAGCCGAACACCATCCTGAGGCCCGGACCGCCCGCCTTCATGATCCACTTGAAGCCGGTGAGCGTCTCGGCGAACCGGACGCGGTGCGCGGCGGCGATCGAGCGCAGCAGCGACGACGACACGATCGTCGTCGCGACCAGGCGGTCGTCGCCCGTGGTGTGCCGCAGCACGTGCTCGGCCAGCAGCCCGCCGACCTCGTCCCCGGTGAGGGTCCGCCACCCGGACGGGCCCGGGACGGCGACGGCGCAGCGGTCGGCGTCCGGATCGTTCGCGATCACCAGGTCGGCGCCGCGGGCCTCGGCGAGGCCGAGCGCCAGGTCGAGCGCGCCCGGCTCCTCCGGGTTCGGGAAGTCGACGGTCGGGAAGTCGGGGTCGGGCTCGGCCTGCTCCGGGACGACGGCCGGCGCGGGGAACCCGGCGCGCTCGAACGCGGCGAGCAGGACGTCCCGGCCCACCCCGTGCAGGGGCGTGTAGACGATCGAGACGTCCCGGTCGCCGCCGAGGCGCAGGGACGACACCGCGTCCAGGTAGAGGCCGGCGCCCTCGTGGACGGGCCACCCCTCGCCGAGGGGGAGCTCGTCGACGCGGCCGACGGCGTCGATCGCGGCGGAGATCTCCGCGTCCGTCGGCGGGACGATCTGCGCCCCGTCCGCCCAGTACACCTTGTAGCCGTTGTCGCGCGGCGGGTTGTGGCTGGCCGTGACCATGACGCCCGCCACGATGTCGTCGAACGCCCGGGTGAAGTGCGCCAGGACCGGCGTCGGGACGGGGTCGGCGAACACCTCGGGACGCAGCCCCGCCCCGCTCAGCACGGCCGCGGTGTCGTCGGCGAACCGCCGGGAGCCGTGCCGCGCGTCGAACCCGATCACCACCCGGCCGCCGGCGGGCAGCCGGGCGGCCAGACCGGCGGCGGCGCGCATGACCGTCACCCGGTTCATCCGGTTCGGCCCGGCGCCGAGCTCGCCGCGCAGCCCGGCCGTCCCGAACTCCAGCCGCGTCCCGAACCGGTCGGCGAGGACCGCCTCGTCGCCCGCGTCGAGGATCGCCCGCAGTTCGGCGCGGGTCGCCGGGTCGGGGTCCTGGGCGAGCCACTCCCCGGCCCGCGCGCGCAGGTCGCTCACAGCTTCGCCAGGACGGTGGCGAGCAGGGTGCCCATGCGGCCGGCCGACGCGCGTCCCGCCGCGAGGACCTCCTCGTGGTCGAGCGGCTCGTCCGACAGCCCCGCCGCGATGTTGGTGACCAGGGAGATGCCGAGCACCTCCGCGCCGCCCTGGCGGGCCGCGATCGTCTCCAGCACCGTCGACATGCCGATCATGTCGGCGCCCAGCGTGCGCAGCATGCGGATCTCGGCGGGCGTCTCGTAGGTCGGGCCGCGGAAGGCCGCGTAGACGCCCTCCGACAGGCTCGGGTCGGCGTCCTTGGCCAGGGCCCTCAGGCGTCCCGAGTACGCCTCGGTCAGGTCGAGGAACGTCGCGCCGGTCAGCGGGTTCGCGCCGGACAGGTTCAGGTGGTCGGAGATCAGCACCGGGTCGCCCACCCGCTGGTGCTCGGGCCGCAGCCCGCCCGCCGCGTTCGTGAGCACCATCGTCTTGACGCCCGCGGCGAGTGCCGTCCGGACGCCGTGCACCACGGAGTCGACCCCGCGCCCCTCGTACAGGTGCGTGCGGCCGAGGAACACCAGCGCGTTGCGCCCGCCGATCTCCACGACCCGGATCCGGCCGGCGTGGCCCTCCACGGCCGGCGGCGCGAACCCGGGCAGCTCGGCCACCGTCAGCTCGGCGACGGGCTCGCCCAGCTTGTCGGCCGCCGGAACCCACCCGGACCCCATGACGAGGGCGACGTCGAAGGAGTCGATGGACGTGCGGGAGCGCAGCGCGTCCGCGGCGTCCCGTGCCAGTGCAAAAGCGTCGTTGCTCACGCCGCCGACACTACCGCCGCGCCGCCCGGCCGCCGCCGGTCAGTCGCCCAGCGACTTGCAGGGGCGTGTGCGCAGGTCCTTGACGTAGTCGTCGGGCGCGCCGGCCTTCTCGGCGGCGTCGGCGAGGATGCCGAGATAGCGCGCGGACGGCAGCCCGCCCTCGTAGTCGTCCAGGACGTACATCCAGCACAGCGCGTCGCCGTCGAGCGTCTGCACCCGCACCCTGATCTTGCGGTAGACGTTGAGCGCGGCGCCCTCCCAGGCGTCGAGTTCCTTCTCGTCCCAGGCAGGCACGTCGTAGATGACGACGAAGACCTGCTCGGAGTCGTCCTCGACGACCGTCGCGAGAGCCCCGTCCCAGCCCTTGTCCTGCCCGCCGAAGGTCAGGCGCCAGCCGGCGAGCCAGCCGGTGCCGCGCATGGGCGAGTGGGGAGCCCGGCCGGCCATCTGCTCGGGATCCATGTTGGAGGCGTACGCCGCGTACAGAGCCACGGGGGAAGGCTACGCCAAGTAAGGCTCGGGGGTGTGGGGGACGCCCCCCACAGGGAAGACGCCACCGGGGAGGCGGGGGTGTGGCTGCTGTGGTCTGCGATGGAACGCGCCACACCGGTTGATGGGCCACTCGGGGGTTGTTGCAGGAAGAAAGGGTCCGGAGCGGGACTTTTCACTGCCGTGAGTAGGAAACAATGGAAGATGTGACCCGCATCGTGATCATCGGAGGAGGCCCGGGCGGTTACGAGGCCGCGCTCGTCGCGGCGCAGCTCGGCGCCGACGTGACCGTCGTCGAACGGGACGGTCCGGGCGGCGCGTGCGTGCTCACCGACTGCGTGCCCTCCAAGACGCTCATCGCCACCTCGACCCGCATCGCGGTCATGTCGGAGTCGGCCGGCCTCGGGCTGCGCTTCAACGGCGGCCCGGACGGGATCGTCGGCGCCCTCGAAGCCGACATGGCCACCGTCAACAAGCGCGTGAAGGACCTCGCACGGGCCCAGTCGTTCGACGTCGCCGAACGGCTCGCCTACGAGGAGGTCAAGATCGTCCGCGGCGAGGCGCGGCTGGTGGAGCCGCACGTCGTGGCGGTCGGCGAGCGCCGCATCCACGCCGACATCGTGCTCATCGCGACCGGCGCGACGCCGCGCGTGCTGCCCGGCGCGGAGCCGGACGGCGAGCGCATCCTGAACTGGCGCCAGCTCTACGACCTGCCGGAGCTGCCCGAGGAGCTGATCGTGGTCGGCTCCGGCGTGACGGGCGCCGAGCTCGCGGGCGCCTACCTGTCCCTCGGCTCGAAGGTGACGCTGGTCTCCTCGCGCGACCGGATCCTGCCCACGGAGGACGCCGACGCCGCCGCCGTCCTGCAGGACGTGTTCCTGCGGCGCGGCATGAACGTCATGTCGCGGTCGCGGGCCGCGGCCGTGGAGCGGTCGGGCAACGGCGTGATCGTCACGCTGGAGGACGGGACGAAGGTCGAGGGCACCCACTGCCTGATGACCGTGGGCATGGTCCCGAACACCCGGGGCATCGGCCTGGAGGAGGTCGGCGTGCGGTGCGACGCGCGCGGCTTCGTCGAGGTCGACAAGGTGTCGCGGACGTCCGTCCCGCACATCTACGCCTCCGGCGACTGCACCGGCGTGCTCATGCTGGCGTCCGTCGCCGGCATGCAGGGGCGCATCGCGATGTGGCACGCGCTGGGCGAGGCCGTGCAGCCGCTGAAGCTCGGCTGGGTCTCCTCCAACATCTTCACCGATCCCGAGGTCGCGTCGGTCGGCGTGACGCAGCACATGGTCGACTCCGGGGACGTCAACGCCCGGACGGTCATGCTGCCGCTGTTCACCAACGCGCGCGCCAAGATGCAGGGCTTCGAGGACGGCTTCGTGAAGCTGTTCTGCCGCCCGTCCACGGGGATCGTGCTCGGCGGCGTCATCGTGGCGCCGCGGGCCAGCGAGCTGATCCTGGGCGTGTCGATCGCCGTCCAGCAGCACCTCACGGTCGACCAGGTGGCGCACACGTTCGCGGTCTACCCGTCGCTGTCGGGCAGCATCACCGAGGCGTCCCGCCGGCTGATGGCCGAGCACGCCTACTAGCGGCGTGCCCGGCCGGGCCGTCCGGAGATCCGGCTAGAAGTAGCGCAGGGCGACGTAGACCCACGCCATCAGCGTGCTCAGCACCGTCACGATGATCCCGTACCGGGTGAACTGCCAGAAGCTGATCGGGTTGCCGGTCTTGGCGGCGATGCCGATCGCGACCACGTTGGCGCTCGCGGCGACGGCCGTCCCGTTGCCGCCGAAGTCCGCGCCGAGGGCGAACGACCACCACAGCGCCTGCGCGGTCGTGGGGTCGGGCGCGCCCGCGGCCATCCCCTCCACGATCGGCGCCATCGTCGCCGCGTAGGGGATGTTGTCGAAGAACGCGCCGAGCACGGCCGACCCGAACAGCAGAGCGGTGGCGCCCGCGAAATAGTCGTCGCCCACCGCGTCCGCCGACCAGGTCCCGATCCTCTCGATGACGCCGGTGTGCCCGAGGGCGGCCACCATCACGAACAGCCCCATGAAGAAGACCAGGACGGGCCACTCCACCTCTTCGAGGACCTCGGAGACCTGGACGCGCGACACCAGCAGCATCACGCCCGCGCCGACGAGCGCCACGATGGACGGCTCGACGTGCAGCACCGAGTGCAGCGAGAACCCGGCGATGACCAGGCCGAGCACGGCCAGGCACCGGACGAGGAGCGCCGGATCGGTGATCGCCTTGCGCTCGTCCAGCGACATCACCTCGGCCGCGTACCGCTCGTCGTACCGGAAGGAGGAGCGGAACAGCACCCGGGCCAGCAGCACGAACGCGATGAAGACGATCACCGTGATCGGCGCCATGTGGACGAGGAAGTCGTTGAACGTCAGCCCCGCCCGGCTGGCGATGATGATGTTCGGCGGGTCCCCGATCAGGGTCGCGGCGCCGCCGATGTTGGACGCCAGCACCTCGGCGATGAGGTAGGGGTGGGCCGGGACGCGCAGCCGGTTGCAGACCACCACCGTCACCGGCGCCACCAGCATGATCGTGGTGACGTTGTCCAGGAACGGCGAGGCGACCGCGGTGATGAGCATCAGCATCACCAGCAGCCGGTACGGCCGGCCCCTGGAGCGCTTGGCCGCCCAGATCGCCAGGTAGTCGAAGAGCCCGGTGCCCTTGACGACCCCCACGATGATCATCATTCCGAGCAGCAGGAAGATGACGTTCCAGTCGATCCCGTCGTGCTCGGAGAAGAAGACCTCGGCGCCGGGGGCGAGCCCGAGGACCGTCAGCACGCCCGCGGCGACGAGGACGACCTTGACCTTGTCGACCTTCTCGGTCGCGATGAAGAAGAACGCGACCACGAACACGGCGAGTGCCGCGACCGCGGTCACCGCGCGCCCTCCCGCCGGGCGCCGGCGGGGGAGCCGTCCCTCAGTCGCCGGGCCTGGTCAGCGCCAGCGCCGACAGCAGCCGGTCGAGCGTGACCGCCCCGGCCAGCAGCCCGGCCTCGTCCACCACGGCGACCAGGGGGCTGCGCTGGCGCGCCATCAGCGTGGCGAGCTCCAGCAGCGTCGCGGACGTCCTGACGATCACCGGGCGGGGAGTGGGCGTTGCGAGGCAGTCGCCGACCGTGAGGTCGCGGATCTCGTGCCAGAAGACGTCGGCGTGCGCCTCGTCCACGGTCCGGGTCAGGGCCGGATCCTCCTGGTAGGCGACGGGGACCGCCAGCCGCAGCACCTGCGTGCCCGGCAGGACGACCAGGGGGCGCTGCGCCCGGTCGATCACGATCAGGCCGGGCAGCCGCCCGAGCGCCATGACCTGGATGGCGTGAGCGATCGAGTCGCCCAGGGTCACGGTGGGCACCTGTACGGCGATGTCCCGCGCTTGCATGGTGTCCTTTCGGCTTCCGGAAAGCCTGGTCCTCCGGGTGGATAGGGTCCTCCTTCTGGCGCCGGGGGCGGACCCGTCACGGGACGGCCTCCGCGGTGCCGTGGGCGGGGGACGGTGCCCTCCGCCCGTTCGCCGTGCCATGCGTCCGCCCCTTTCGTCCTGCGGCTTCCAGTCTTTTCGGCGGCGGCCCGCGTCCCCATCGGGCGCGGCACCCATATCGGGCGGTGCGGATCATGTATTCGCGGGCGGCGGCCCGGTCCCGCCGGGGCGGCGCGCCTAGGATGAGGACGAGACCGCAGGTGACCGGTGCGCACGAGAGGCGGTGATCGGTGCACGCGGGAGGCTTCGCGCACACCCGGGAGTCGGCGACCCGGATCCTGCTCGCCGACGACCACGCGCTGGTGCGCCGGGGGCTGCGCCTGATCCTGGACGCCGAGCCCGACCTGACCGTGGTGGCGGAGGCCGCCGACGGGGCGGAGGCGGTCGACGCGCTCGCCGCGGGCGGCGTCGACCTGGCGATCCTCGACATCGCGATGCCCCGCATGACGGGGCTGCAGGCCGCGCGGGAGATCTCCCGCCGCTTCCCCGGCGTCCGGACGCTGATCCTGTCGATGTACGACAACGAGCAGTACCTGTTCGAGGCGCTCAAGGCGGGCGCGTCCGGGTACGTGCTGAAGTCCGTCGCCGACCGCGACCTGCTGCACGCCGTCCGCGCCGCGATGCGCGGCGAGCCGTTCCTGTACCCGGCGGCGGTGACCGCGCTGATCCGCGAGTACCTCGACCGCGACCGGCGCGGCGAGGGCCAGGCGAGCATCCTGACGCCCCGCGAGGAGGAGATCATCAAGCTGGTCGCGGAGGGCTACTCGTCCCGGCGGATCGCCGAGACCCTCACGATCAGCGTCAAGACCGTCGACCGGCACCGCGCCAACATCCTCGGCAAGCTCGGGATGCGCGACCGGCTGGAGCTGACGAAGTACGCGATCCGCGTCGGGCTCGTCGAGCCCTGAGGGGCGGGCGCGGCGCCCGGCGGGGTCAGGCCCGGCGTGCGCCGGGCGGGGGGACGACCAGCCTCACCTCGGTGCCGCCGCCGTCCGCCGGGCCGATCGTCAGCTGCGCGCCGACGAGCATCGCGCGCTCCCGCATCCCGTGGATGCCGGACCCCACCCGGTCCGGCGGGCCGGTCCCGTCGTCGGCCACCCGCAGGACGACGCGCCCCTCCTCGTCCTGGGCGAGCGACAGCTCGGCGTTCCGCGCGCCCGAGTGCCGCCACACGTTCGTCAGGCTCTCCTGCGCGATCCGGTAGATCACCAGTTCGGCGTCCGCGCCGAGCCCCTCGGGGACGGGCTGGACGCGGCGGGTCACGCGGGGGCCGCCCGTCCCGGAGAAGTCCGTGGCGAGGGCGGTGAGCGCGCTGGTCAGCCCCAGGTCGTCCAGGACGCCGGGGCGCAGCCGCCGGGCGACGCGGCGCACCTCGTCCAGGCTGGACCGGACGGTCTCCTGGACCTCCCGCAGCTCCTCCGAGATCTCCTCCGGCGCCCGGTTCGCCACCGACTTCAGCTCCAGCAGCACCACGGTGAGGGTCTGGCCGATCTCGTCGTGGAGCTCCTGGGCGATGCGGCGGCGCTCCGCCTCCTGCGCGTCCAGGACGAGGGCGGTGCTGGTGCTGCGGTCGGCCTCCAGCCGGTCGAGCATCGCGTTGAACTCGTCGACCACGTGGAACAGGTCGCCGCTGCCGTCGGCCGGCAGGCGGTCGCCGGAGCGCAGCGAGTCCATGCGCGCCATCAGCGCGGTGAGCCCCTCCAGCGGCGCCAGGCCGGCGCGCAGCAGCAGGGCGTTCGCCGCGACCATGACCGCCAGCCCGCCCAGCAGCACGAAGAACTCGTTCAGGAGGATCGGCGTCGACACGGTCACCGGTCCCACCACCAGCACGAGGGTGCCGACCACGAACACCAGGCCGTTGATGCCGAGGATGCGCCAGAACAGCGCGGACGCGGGTGTCCTGCTCACGGGGAACGCCCCTCAGAAGCCGCCGAAGTCCCCGCCTCCGCCGAAGTCGCCGCCGCCCCCGAAGTCGCCTCCGCCGAAGTCCCAGCCACCGCCGACGTCGCCGTCGCCTCCGCCGAAGTCGCCTCCGCCGAAGCCTCCGCCGAAGCCGCCGCCCCACATCGAGCCGAGCGCGGTGCCGATCAGCATGCCGCTGAGCAGGTCGACGCCGCCGTAGCCGTAGTAGTAGCCGCCGGCGTAGGGCGCGTAGGCGGGGCCGGCGTTCCAGTAGGGCTGCCGCCCCCCGCCGACCGGGACCATGCGGACGTCGGGGTCGTTCCCGTGCAGGACGGCCTCCGCGTCGGCCGCGCACGCCGGGACGGAGCGGGCGACGCCGCCGGGCGGTGCCCACGTCACGTCCTGGACGGACGGCCCGTGCTGCGGGTTGAAGAAGCAGGGCGGGCGCCGCTCGGGCACCGGGTCGCCGCTGAGCCGGGCGCGCGTCGCGGTCATGTAGTAGCGGCCGTCCTCCAGCGCCGTCGTGACCTCCTGCATGTCCTGCGGCCGGGCGGCGCGCTCGGTCGCGGACTTGGCGCGGTCGTAGGAGTTCATCGCGCGCTCGTAGTCGGCGCGGGTGTCGGGATCGAGGCCGCTGTCCATGACGTTCAGGTCGAGGCGGGCGATGTCCTCGCCGAGGAGCGTCACGTCCTCCTGCACGCCCGCCTTGAGGTCGGCCATCTCGCGCGCCGCCCGCTCCCGCCGCTTCCTCCGGGCGTTGAGCATGACGCCCGTGATCGCCGCCACCACGAGCACGAGCACGCCGAGCAGCACGTAGCCGATCGTCGCGCTGGACCTGGAGTCGCTGTCGACCTTCTTCTCGGCGAGGCCGCCGAACTGGATCAGCCGCTGCTTCAGCGGCGCGCCCTCGGTGCGGGTGACCAGCTGGTTGATCTCCGCGCGGTCCAGCTTCTTGGAGATCGCGCCCATCCGGGCGCCGTCGGCGGTGACCGCGACGTAGGTCTGGCCCTTGCCGACGCGCTCGGCGACGGCCGGGAGCAGTTGCCGGACCTCGGTCCCGGTCACGTCGTTGCGGACGACCACGGCGCGGATGTCGGCGTCGCTGTCACCGCCGAGGGACGTCTCGATCTCGTTCCGGTCGGCCGGGGTCAGCGGGTTCCCGGCGCCGCTCGTCACGTACAGCCGCGAGTCGATCAGGCCCTTGGCGATCTGGCCGACGGTGTCGTCCGCCGCCGCCCGCGGAGCCGCCGCCCGCACGGCGGTTCCCGTCGCCGTCGCGGTCGCCGTCGTGCGGGTGGCGGCGGCCTGCGACGCGGCGGCGCCCGCCGGGGCGGCCAGGGCGAACGCCGGGACGGCGACGGCGGCGATGACCGCCGCCGCGGCGCCCCCGCGAGCCGCTCGAACGGCCCGGTTCTCGGTGCTCATGCTCTCAGTCTGCCCACGTGGACGCACCGATGCGTCCTTCGCAGGACGGATTTGCGCACGCGCCGCATGGGCACCGCGCCCCATCCCCTCCAGGGACCCGGAGCGCCGGGGCCCTGGAGGCGGCGCTGGGCGGCGGCCGCGCTCAGGAGTCCTTGATCTCGCAGATCACGGCGCCCGCGGAGACGGTCTGGCCCACCTCGGCGGACAGGCCGGTGAGCGTCCCCGCCTTGTGCGCGGTGAGCGGCTGCTCCATCTTCATGGCCTCCAGGACCACGATGGTGTCGCCGGCCGCCACGGTCGCGCCCTCCTCGACGAGGAGCTTGACGATGGTGCCCTGCATCGGGCTGACCAGGGAGTCGCCGGACGCCTGCGCGGCGCCGCCCTTCTTGGCGCCGCGCCGCCTGGCGGGCGCCGCCTTGCCGGCGGCGGGGGCGGCGGAGGCGCCGAACCCGGCGGGCAGGACGACCTCGATGCGGCGGCCGCCGACCTCCACGGTGACGCGCTCGCGCTCGCCCTCGTCCTCCTCGCCCGCGGGGGGAGCCTCGTGGGGCGGGATCGTGTTGTCGAACTCCGTCTCGATCCACCGGGTGTGGACGCTGAACGGGGTCTCGTCGTCCGCCGGGACGAACGCGGGGTCGTCCAGCACCGCCCGGTGGAACGGCAGGACCGTCGGCATGCCCTCGACGACGAACTCGGCGAGGGCGCGGCGGGACCGCTCGACGGCCTGCCGCCGCGTCGCGCCCGTCACGATCAGCTTCGCGATGAGGGAGTCGAACTCCTGGGGGACGGTCTGCCCGGCCTCGTAGCCGGCGTCCAGGCGGACCCCGGGGCCCGTCGGGGGGTGCCAGGCCGTCAGGGTGCCGACGGCCGGCAGGAACCCGCGCCCGGCGTCCTCGGCGTTCAGCCGGAACTCGATCGAGTGGCCGCGCAGCTCCGGGTCGCCGTAGCCGATCTCCTCGCCGTCGGCGACGCGGAACATCTCGCGGACGAGGTCGACCCCGGCGACCTCCTCGGTGACGGGGTGCTCGACCTGCAGGCGCGTGTTGACCTCCAGGAACGAGATCGTCCCGTCCTGGCCGACGAGGAACTCGCACGTCCCGGCGCCGACGTAGCCGGCCTCCTTCAGGATCGCCTTGGACGAGGAGTACAGCAGCTCCAGCTGCTCCTGGGACAGGTACGGCGCGGGCGCCTCCTCGACGAGCTTCTGGTGGCGGCGCTGGAGCGAGCAGTCGCGCGTGGACACCACGACCACGTTGCCGTGCTTGTCGGCCAGGCACTGCGTCTCCACGTGCCGGGGCTTGTCGAGGTACCGCTCGACGAAGCACTCGCCCCGCCCGAAGGCGCCCACGGCCTCGCGGACGGCCGACTCGTACAGCTCGGGCACCTCCTCGAGCGTCCGGGCGACCTTCAGGCCGCGCCCGCCGCCGCCGAACGCGGCCTTGATCGCGATGGGCAGGCCGTGCTCGCGCGCGAACGCGACGACCTCGTCCGCGCCCGACACCGGGTCGGCGGTGCCGGCGACCAGCGGCGCGCCCACCCGCTGGGCGATGTGCCGGGCCTGCACCTTGTCGCCGAGCGCGGTGATCGCGGCCGGCGGCGGACCGATCCAGGTCAGTCCCGCGTTCTGCACGGCCGCGGCGAAGTCGGCGTTCTCCGCCAGGAAGCCGTAGCCGGGGTGGACGGCGTCGGCGCCCGACTCCGAGGCGATCTTCAGCAGCTTGTCGATGTCCAGGTAGCTCTCGGCCGCCGTCCGCCCGCCGAGGGCGAACGCCTCGTCGGCGACCCGAACGTGCAGCGCCTCCAGATCGGGCTCGGCGTACACCGCCACACTGGCCAGCCCCGCGTCGCGGCAGGCACGGGCGATACGGACCGCGATCTCGCCGCGGTTGGCGATCAGGACTTTGCGCACGTGGGTCTCCTCCTTCAACCTCGCAGGCAGTCTAGATAACCCGGATCCCAGGTTTTCGTAAGCCCCTCCTTATTGGGGGCGAGGTCCCGGATAGTGGGAGGCTTCCCCAGAAAGCGGTACCCCCAGGGGGATCCGGGCGGGGCTCCGGTCCGTCTCATCCGGGAACCCGCGGCACGACCCCCCCGTGCGGGCATGAGAGGAGCCACCGTGGCCGAGAAGAAGACGTCCACAGCCAGGGAGAAGGCCGGCGCGACCCGGCGCTCCGGGGTGAGGGCGCCCAGCCGGCGCACCGCCATCGTCGCCGCCGTGCTGCTGGTCGTCGTGGGATGGCCGGTGCTGAGCGCGCTGTTCGGCGGCTTCGAGCGCACCGGCGGCGGCGAGATCGCCGTCGTCCGCAACGGCGGGTTCTTCGACAACAACAGGATCCGGCAGGTCATCGACCCCGGATCCGGCCGCGTCTGGGTCGGGCTCTACTCGCAGGTCCACAAGTACCCCGCCCAGCAGCGCTTCTACACGATCACCTCGGACTCCGGGAAGGGCGACGAGTCCGGCGTGGACGTCGTCACCGTGCCGAGCTCGGACGGCGTCAACATGGGCATCGAGGGGACGCTGTACTTCACGCTCAACCAGGACCACAAGGCCCTCAGGCAGTTCGACGACAAGTACGGCACCCGCAAGTTCCGCAGCGCCAGCGGCGAGACCTACAACGTCTACGACGGCGACAAGGGCTGGTCGGCGTTCCTCGACCAGATCGTCCGGCCGGTCATCGACAACGACCTGCGCAGCCAGATCAACAGCTTCCGCTGCGCCGAGCTCGTCTCCTCCTGCGCCCTCGTGCAGAACTCCTCCGCGCCGAGGAACGTCCAGACCGCGGGGCAGCAGGCGCAGAGCAACAACGGCAACATCGCCAAGGTGCAGAACGCGATCAACACGAGCCTGGCCGCGGACCTGGAGCAGACGCTCGGCGGCAAGTTCGTCACCAACATCCACTTCAACCTGGTGCGGATCACCCTGCCGGCCAAGGTGCAGGACGCGGTGGACCGCGCGCAGGCCGCGTTCGCGCAGATCAGCGAGGCCCAGGCCAAGGTCGCCTCGGCCAAGGCGGAGGCCGCGGCCAACAAGGCCCGCCAGGACGGCTACAACAAGTGCCCGACCTGCGCGAGGATCGAGGAGCTGAAGGCCCTTCCGCAGGGCATCACGGTCTACGCGCCCGGCAACCCGAACGGCTCGCTCCTGCGGGGCAGGTAGACGCCGGGGCGGCGGCGGGCGCGGACGGCGAGGGAGGCGGTCGTGCGGTTTCTGATCGTTCTGGTGGCGCTGGCGGTGGCGGCCGTGGTGGTCGTCCTGCTGCTCTACGGGTTCTCCGACCGGTCGTCGCGGAGCCGGGCGCGGCTGGAGGACGGCGCCCGGTGGGAGGCGCACACCGAGTCGACCGGCGGCGTCACCACGGTCGTCGTCCGGCGGGTCTCCCGCGGCGGCGCCGGGGAGGTGCTCGCGGAGATCGGCCGCCAGGCCGTCGCCGCCATTCCGGACGGTGATCCGGAATGGGAGGAGCGCTACCACGAGGCGATGGCGCGGGCCCGCTCGCGCGTCGCCGCACTGGAGAGCGAAGCGGACTGAACCGGCGTTCCTCCCACGGTCCGGCCGTGTAATGTCGGCTCGGACCCACCAGCCTTTGATCAGCGGGAGAGGCCGATGGTTCGCCCGTGGCCCCGGGCCGGACTGGCGGTCGTGCTGGCCGCCTGCCTGCTGGCGCCCTCGTCGGGCGTGCGCGGGCCGACCCCTGCGGTGGAGGACTACCTCACCCGCCAGCTCACCGTCGCCGCGAACTCCTACCTGGAGCGCCGTTCCCAGGCCCTCGTGCAGAAGGACGGCCGCGACCGCGGCGCCGCCCCCACGGAGGTGCTCGGCGTGCGGATCTCCCCGTCGCTGGTGCGGTCGCAGGAGAACGCCGTCCGGGAGCTGGAGACCCGCAACCGCGCCCCCGTGGAGGGCGGCCCCGCCTACACCGGGGCCCGCACGCGCCTGGACGAGGGCCGCGCCGTCCGCACGGGCGACCGCATCACGCTGGAGGCGGTGGAGCACACGGAGATGCGCTACGGCCTCGGCGGCCGCGGGAAGGTCACCCAGTCGGTGCGGCGCCGGTTCGAGTTCCGCGCGTCCGGCGAGCAGATCACGATGGTCGGCGAGCGGGTCCTGGACCCGGGGGCGCACCCGGTGAACGACCCGATCGGCGAGAACCGCTGACGCGCCGCTCCTCCCTTTCTTGCGGCGATCTCCATTCACATCCGGAAACCGCTCTGAAATTCTCTTGACGCGCAGTAATTATCCTCGTCACAAGCCGTTCGGCTTCGCCCTCGCTGGCCACATCCGGACAGGCCGTCATGGTGGGAATGTGGCCGTTTCGACGGGGGATACCCGGGGGGTCGCTGGATGGATGTGATCGGTGGGGCGTAGGCTGGCGCCATTCCTGCGGCAGCGGCTGGAAACGTTCCAACGATCAGCGAGGAAAGGGCCGGGGCGATGGGTGACAAGCGCGGCGCCAACCTGGGCGAGCTAGAGGAACTGTCCCGCATCTTCAGCAAGCACTCCCGCAACCTCGACGCCCTCATCAAGGACCTCAACGGCCGCACCGTGAGCAGCAGCGCGGCCTGGTGGGGCCCCGGGGCCGACCGCTTCCGCGCCTCCTGGGCCGAGGCCAAGACCGCCTTCGACAAGATGGCCCTCGCCCTCGAACAGGGCAGCCAGGACATCCGCAGGTCCCAGCAGAACATCGAGGCCGCCACGCGCTGAGCCTCCGCGAGCCGCGGGTCCCGGCCCATCCCCCCGAGGCCGGGACCCGCCTTTTTTCTTCGCCCGGCGCCCTCCGCCCGGCGGAGGCCGGTCGCGATCAGTCGGAGCCGACCGGAGGGGGAAGCGCCACCTGGATCCGGGTGGTGGCGCCCGCGGCCACGAACAGGCCCCGGCCGGTGGGCCCGCCCAGCGGCGCGTTGCGGGGCAGGCGCAGCCCGAACAGGTCGCCGTCGTCCGGGGAGTCCACCGACAGCAGGACGCCCGACCGCGAGCGCCGGGTGTCGGACAGGAAGCCCCGGTAGCCGCGGCCCAGATCGTCGGTGGTGCCGCCGATCACGACGGCGTGCTCCCCGTCCCGGGCGGTGCGCAGGACGCCGCTCAGGGCCTCGTCCAGCTCGGTCTCGTCCAGGAGCTCGGCGTCGTCCACGACCACCGCGAAGCGGTGCTCGTCGCCGATCGCGCGTTCCAGGTCGTCGGCGCCGGCGTCGGACGTCAGCACGCCGAGCACGCCGGGCCGGCCCGCCAGCAGGCGCAGCGGGGAGCGGCGCGGCGTCACCAGGACGACCGGGACGAGCCCGCCGCCGACCGCGGGGTCGAGCAGCGACTGGACGATCGTCCGCAGCGTCGTGGAGCGGCCCGAGCGGGGCGGCCCCGCGACGGCGAACCCCGGGCCCTCGTTGAGCAGGTCGACGCCGACGGGCGCGAGCGTGTCGCCGCCGACGCCGACCAGCGCCCACAGCGCCGAGGGGGCCAGGAACTCCGGGTCGAGCGACATCGCCTCCCGATAGGTGACGCGGACCGGCAGCTCGTCCACGTGCAGGGGACCCCGGCGGCGCGGCAGCCGGCCGTAGCGGGACACGCAGCTCCGGGCGATCTCCTGCAGGGCCGCGACCTGGGCCGCGCCGGACGCGTCGTCCCCGAGGAGCGCGATCTGCGACTCGCGGGGAGGCGCGCCGGGCCCCGCGGGCTCCAGGGCGCGCCCGGGCGGCATCTCGGCGGGGATCTGCCGGTCCTGCAGGCCGCCGTACCCGTAGTCGTTCGGGTCGGCCATGCGCAGGATGAGGCGGCGGTCGAAGACCGTGGAGACCTGCCCGCCGAGACCGGAGCGGTCGCCGGTGAACACGGCGCGCAGCCCGGCCGCGGCGCCCTCGCGCAGCAGCCGGACGACCTGGTCGACGAGGCGCCCGTAGTCGTAGTGCTCGAACGCGCCGAGGAAGCCCTCCCAGCGGTCCAGGAGCAGGACCATCCACGGGAGGCGGTCGGTGGCGGCGACGGCGGCGCGCTGCTCGGCGAGGGAGGAGAACCCCGCCTCGGCGAGCACCTGCTGGCGGCGGGCGACCTCGGCGGAGAGCGCGGTGAGGAGGCGCTCGCAGCGGTCGAGCTGGTCGCGGGTCACGACGGCGCCGCAGTGCGGCAGGGAGACCAGCGGCAGCAGGGCGTTCGCGCCGCAGTCGACGGCGTACAGGTGCGCGTCGTAGGGGGAGCACGCCCCCGCCAGGGACCCGGCGATCGTGCGCAGCGCCGTGGAGCGGCCCGACTGCGCGGACCCGGCGATGTAGAGGTGGCCGCCGGCCGCGAGGTCGAGCGTCAGCTCCTCGCGGGACTGGACGGCGGGCAGGTCGGTGACGCCGAACGGGATCGGCGGGACGTCCACGACGGAGCCGCCCGCGGCGGTGCGGGGCGCCAGCGCGACCCGCTCGGGCAGCGGGCTCAGCCACGGCGAGGGCTGCCGGGCGATCCCGGCGCGGCGCGCGGCCTCGTCGACCGCCTGGACGAGCACGCCGAGGTCGGTGGCGAGCACGGCGTCGTCGGCCGCCTCGCGCGGCGCGGGCAGCGGATGGCCGAGGCCCTGCCACGGCAGCGGGTGGACGGTCGGCCCGCCGGACCCGGACGCGGCCCCGGGGCGGCGGCCCCCGATCCGCGCCGACTGGACGGCCTGCGGCGACGACGCCCCGGAGCGGACGTAGCAGCGCCCGGGGGTGGACTTGGAGATCTGCGCCGCGTCAGGGGAGTCCAGGACGTCGGCGGACTCGTCGGGGTCGGTGACGCGCAGCGCGATGCGCAGGTTGGTGTTGGCGCGGATGTCGGCGGTGACGACCCCGGCGGGGCGCTGCGTGGCGAGGATGAGGTGGACGCCGAGGGAGCGGCCCCGGCGGCCGATGTCGACCAGGCCGGCGACGAAGTCGGGCAGCTCGGTGACCATCGCGGCGAACTCGTCGATGACCAGGACGAGCCGCGGCACGGCCGGCAGCCCCGGATCGGCGGGGCGCAGGTCGTCGTAGTCGTCGACGTCCTTGGCGCCCGCGCCGAGCAGGATCTCCTCGCGGCGGCGGAGCTCGGCGGCCAGCGACTCCAGGGCGCGCTCGGTGGCGTGGCCGTCCAGGTCGGTGACCATGCCGACCGTGTGGGGGAGGTCCGCGCAGTCCTTGAACGCCGCGCCGCCCTTGTAGTCGATGAGGACGAACGTCATCTCGTCGGGGCGGTTCGCCACGGCGAGCGAGGCGATGAGGGTCTGGAGCAGCTCCGACTTGCCCGCGCCCGTGGTCCCGGCGATGAGGCCGTGGGGGCCGTCCGCGCGCAGGTCGATCTCGTAGCGGCCGCCCGAGGCGAGGCCGACGGGGACGCGGGTCGTCCGGCCGCCCGTCCTGTTCCACGACTGCAGGACGTGCTCGGCCGTGGGCTCGGGCATGTCGAGAATGTCCAGGAGCCGCACGTCGGCGGGGAGCGAGTCCTCGGCGTCCCCGCGGGACACGTCCCGGACGGGGGCCAGCGCGCGCGCCACCCGGTCGGTCCAGGTCGCGGAGACCTGGTCGGCGAGGACGGGGCCGACGGCGTCCAGGCCCCGCCCCTGGAGCAGGAGCGTCGAGTGCCGCTGGGCGTCCCAGGCGGCGACGGCGCTGCACTCCTCGGGGAGCAGCCGCTCCTCGTCGTCCACGCAGATGGCGTAGAGCCCGTACTCGGCGCCGCGCGACAGCAGCATCGGCATCCCCGGGATGCGGCGCAGCGCGCGGGCGCCGTCCAGGACGATCAGGATGTTGTACGGCGCGCCGTCGGCGGGCCGGCCGCCCTGGCCGAAGAACGACGACTCGGCCTGCGCGGCCCGGCGCCGCTCGGTCACCCGGATCGCCAGTTCGGTGACGCGGTGCGCCGCCGACTCGGGATCGGTGCCGACGAGGGCCACACAGTCCTCGCCCTCGCGCGGCGCGCAGTGGGGCAGCCAGCGCACCCAGTTCCACTCGTGCCCGGCGTTCTGGTCGGCGGACAGCACGACGATGGCCAGGTCGCGGGGGCTGTGCAGGGCGGCGGCCTGCGCGACCATCCAGCGGGCCAGGGCGCGCGAGGCGTGCCGGGGCCCGGTCAGCCCGACGACGCCCAGCTCGGTGAGGGGCAGCACCACGGGGACCTGCCGGGCCTTCGGGACCCGGAGTCCGCGCCCGTCGGAGGACGGCCCCTCCCGCTCGCCTCCGGCGCCGCCCGCCGGCTCGGCGTCCCCGGTCAGCTCGATGCGGGCGGGCAGGTCGGCGAGGCCCACCCGCAGGTGCAGGACGTCGGGGTCGTCCCGGCGGCGTTCCCACAGGCGGCGCCGCGGGCCCGTCGCGGTGAGCAGGACCTCGGCGGCGTCGGGGTGCAGCGCGCGGCGCTCGGCCTCGTCCTCGCGCCGCAGCCGCTCCAGCTCGCCGTCGAACTCGCCCGCCTTGCGGTGGTACTCCTTCAGCGACTTCTTGTAGGACTTGCGGCCGTGCATCCGGTCGCCGAGCCACTCGCCGAGCGTCATCACCGGCCAGGCCAGCGCGAACAGCGCCCACCACCACTGGCCGAGCCCGAACGCCATGGCGAGCCCGAACGCCGAGAACAGCAGCGCGCCGAAGAGCCGGAGCCGCTCGCGCGGGTTGCGTTCGGGGCGCTTCGGCACCTCCAGCGTCCGCGCCCGCCGCGGCCGGTTCAGCCGCGGCGGCCGGTTGAACGCGAGGCCGCCCTCAGGCAGGGGCTCCAGGTGGGTGTCGGGGGCGGCGCACGGCGCGAGGGCGAGCACGCTGGCCCCCACCGTCAGCAGCGCGCCCATCGGCCACGCCGTCTTCGCGCCGAGGGGCGTTCCGTCCAGGACGACCGCCCCCTGCATCGTCAGGGCGGACGCCTCGACCTGGACGGCCGTGCGCTCGACCGTCAGCCGCAGGGACCGGGCCGGGACGGACGGGTCGTCCAGCACCACGTCGACGTCGTTCCCGGACCCGATCGTGCAGACGCCGAGCCCCAGCCGGTGCACGGACCCGGCGGCCGGGCCGCCGACGACGCGCACCTCGACCAGCCCGGTCGGCTCGGTCAGCACGGTCGCGGCGGCGCCGCGCCGCTCGACCGCCACGACGGCGCCGTCCCGCAGTTCCTTCACGGCGAGCGCCTGCGGGTCCAGCATCCGGCCGTCCATCCAGAGGGCCTTGCGCGCGCCCCGGGACAGCAGCGCGTCCTTGGAGAAGCGCGGGGCGGGGACCGCGGGACGGCCGTCCAGCGTGGCGGCGAGCGTCTGGGCGACGCCGTCCACGGTGGCCTCGGAGTCGAGGTTGAGCACCACGTCGCGGGGGCCCCCGCCGGTCAACGCCGTGAACGAGATCCGCATCCGAGCCCTCCGACGTCCGCGGGACAACCGGGCCTAGCTTAATTACCCGTCCCCTCCGCCATCCGGGAAGCCGACACGACCGCCTTCAGGGCGTCGTCCAGCGGTGTCGGGGCCATCCCGAAAGTCGACTCGAAGGCCGAGGAGTCGAGGATGTAGGGCTTGTCGAACTGGTACCGCGTCTCCCGCAGCTCCCTGAGCATCGGTGAGAGGAGCCCGGCCGCGTTGAAGACCGCGCGGGGAACCTCGCTGATGCGCGGCGCCGGCGCTCCGGCGATCTCGCACAGCCGCTCCCCGACCTCGACCGTGGACACCGCCGGGCCGGTGGGGACGTGCCAGGGACGCCCCCAGGCGCGCTCGTCCGTCCCGGCGATGGCGAGGGCCTGCGCGACGTCCGGCAGGTACGTCCACGCGTGCGGGACGGACGGGTCGCTGAAGTACAGGACGCGCTTGCCCGCCAGCAGCGGCTTCACGAACCGCGTCTCGCCGATGTAGGCCTGGTCGGTGCTGCGCGGCCCGTAGTAGTCGGACCCGCGCAGCTCGGTGACCCTGGCGCGGCCCGCCTCGTGCGCGGCCAGGGCGTCCTTCCACATCCTCGCCCGCACCCGCCCCTTGGCGCCGGTCGCGGCGAGCGGCAGGTCCTCGGTCATCGGCCCGTCCACCGGTCCGTATCCGTACAGGCAGCTCAGCGTCACGAGGACGGCCCCGGTGTCCTCGGCGGTCCCGAGGAGGGACGCGGCCATCGGCGGCCAGTCCTGCGTCCACCGGTGGTACCGCGGATTGACGCAGTTGTAGAGCGCGTCGGCCCCCTTGGCGATCCCGGTGAGGCGGTCCCGGTCGGCGACGTCCGCCGCGACCCGCTCGACCCCGTCCGGGCCCGACCCGGACCGGGTCACGACGACGACGTCGTGCCCCCGCCCGGTCAGCAGTTCGGCGAGGTGCGTCCCGACCTGCCCGGCTCCGACGATCACGTGCCTGCCCATGGTTCTCTCCCTGACGGTGGTGTGTGCCCGGTGGTGTGTGCTCGGTGTTGCGCGCTCCGCCTCAGGCGGAGGCCTCGACGTGGTCCTTGAGGGCGGCCAGCCGGGCCTCGTGGCCCGCGCGGAGCTTGTGCTCCCCGTAGATCAGCCGGATCAGCGGGCCGTCCAGCGACTCCTGCACGGTCACGCGGGTCCGGCCGCCCTCGTCGGCCAGGACCAGCCGGTCCACGGCCCGGTAGAGCGCGAGGAAGGTGCCCGTCCAGCTCAGCTCCCGGCCGGGGTCGACCACGGCGAAGCGGGACCGCAGGGGCGTGCCGCCCTGGCTCCAGCGGAACTCCCGGCCCGGCTCGACGGCGTCCAGCTCGCGGAGCCTGAAGTCGGGCGCCCAGGCCTCCCAGCCGCGCAGGTCGGCCAGGACCTCCCAGACCCGCGCGGCCGGCGCGTCGATCAGGACGGTGGAGGCGCTGGTGACGGGCGCGGCGTCGTCGATGCGTCCGCGCAGCGCGTAGTCGTCGTGCAGGGTCGTGAGGCTTCGCATGGCCGGCTCCTTGTTCGGTGCTCCGTTACGAGAGCAATGCTCTCTGAGGAGAGCGGTGTTGTCAAGAGCAGTGCTCTCGAAGAAGTTCGTCGCTCTCAAAACAGCGCGGCGCTCTGCTAGCCTCCGGAGGACGGGCAGGACGAAGGGGCCGGCGGAAGGCCGTCCCCGAGGAGGTGGGCATGAGCGCGGGGCAGACGGCGCGCGAGCGGGTCCGGGCGGAGATGGTCCGGGAGATCACCGAGATCGCGAGGCGGCAGCTCGCCACCGACGGCGCCGCGGGGCTGTCGCTGCGCGCGGTCGCCCGCGAGATGGGCATGGTGTCGTCGGCGATCTACCGGTACTTCCCGAGCCGCGACGACCTGCTGACCGCGCTGATCATCGACGGCTACAACGCGGTCGGCGAGGCCGTCGAGCGCGCCGACGCCGGGGCCGGCGCGGAGCACTACGGCGGACGCTGGCTCGCCGTGTGCCGCGCCGTCCGGGAGTGGGCCCTCGCGCACCCGCACGAGTACGCGCTGCTCTACGGGTCGCCGGTCCCCGGCTACAAGGCCCCGGAGGAGACCGTCCCCGCCGCCGTGCGGGACACCGTCGTCATGGCGCGGATCGTCGCCGAGGCGCACGCCGCCGGCGAGCTCGACCCCGCCGGGCCGTGCCCCCCGCCGCCGGCCGCCATCGCCGAGGACATGGCCCGCGCACGCGCGATGCTCCCCCTGGACGTCCCTGGCGACGTCATGGCGCGGGCGTTCACTGCGTGGGCCGCTTTGTACGGGACTGTCAGCTTCGAATTGTTCGGCCAGTACAACAACGTGATCGAGGAACGGGCCGCCTATTTCGACCACACGTCGACCCTGCTCGCGCGCCTCATCGGCCTGAAACCGTGACCGGGCGGGCCCTCCCGCCCGTCCGGCCCGGGGGTCAGTGACGGATGTGACTGGTGGTAAGTGGCCATGTGATCCGTGAATTCGCAGGTCATCGCCGTGTGCTCGGATATGGGGGCGCTCGGCTCCCGCGAATCCATTGACGTGACCTCTCCGCCCCCGCGAGCATGGATCGCTCGACGACGCGGACTCCGGTGGGACGGGGCCGGGTCAGGGCGGGAAGGAGCGCGTGGGCAGCGCGATGAAGGCCAACCAGTCGACCATCTCCGGCGGCGGCGCGGCGGGCTCGTCCGGCGGGACGGGACTCGGCCGGTCGGGGCTCGGCACCTCGGGAGGGCAGCGGCTCCCCGCGTCCTCGCGCGAGCGCAGACCGGCGCTCGCCGCGCTGGCGGTGCTGCTGATCCTCGGCGGCGCCCTCGCCAGCGCCTACCTCGTGATGGCCAGCGGCGAGCGGGTCTCGGCGATCCGCATCGCCCAGCCGGTCGCGGCCGGGCAGCGGATCCCGGCGGGCGCCCTCGAAGAGGTGCAGATCGGCGACACCGGCATCCAGTACCTCAAGTGGTCCGAGCGGGCGAAGGTGAGCCGGTACTTCGCGGCCGTCCCGCTGGTGAAGGGCGCGCTGCTGACCAACTCCATGATCAGCCCGGCCGACGCGCCCACCAGCGGCCGGCTCGTCGTCGGGCTCGCGCTCAAGCCGGGCCAGATGCCCTCCGGGAACGTCACCCGCGGCGCGCACGTCACCCTGTTCGCGGTCGGCGGCGGGACGGGCGGCGGGCCGCGCGCCGGGACCGTCCTCGCGCGGGACGCGGTCGTGCTGAACGTCGGCGCCGGGGACGGCGGCGGCCCGACGCGGCTGCGGTCCGAGCAGACGAGCGTCGACGTCGCCGTGCTCCCGGCCGACGCGGCGCGGGTGACGCAGGCGGCCTCCGCCGGGACGGTCGCGCTCGCGCTGCTCCCGCCCGGCACGAACGTCTCGGTGCCGCCCGCGGCGCCCGAGGGCTCGGACGGCGGCAACGGCGTCCAGCCCGTCCCCGGAACCGGCACTCCCGGAGCCGGCACTCCCGGAGCCGGCACCCCCGGAGCCGGCACTCCCGGAGCCGGCACCCCGGGCCCAGGCACGGGCGGTAACTGACGGTGGCACTCATCGCGCTGGCGGCCGACAAGGGCGCGCCGGGCGTCACGACCGCGGCGGTCGCGCTCGGCGCCGTGTGGCCGCGTCCCGTGCTCGTCGCCGAATGCGACCAGGCGGGCGGCGACCTGGTCTACCGGCTGCCCTCCGCCCAGCCGGACGGCGACGCCGACGGCGGCATGCTCAACCCCTCGCGCGGGCTGCTCAGCCTCGCCGCCACGGCCCGCCGCGGGCTGCGCCCCGACCAGGTCGCCGAGCACTGCCAGCGGCTCTCCGGCGGCCTCGACGTGCTCGTCGGCGTCACCAACGCCGAGCAGGCGCACGCGATGACGTGGCTGTGGGGGCCGCTCGGCCGGGCGTTCGCCGGCCTCGCCCCCGTCGACGTGATCGCCGACTGCGGGCGGCTCGGCGCGGCCAGCCCGCTGATCGACCTCATGCACGAGGCCGACCTCGTCGTCCTGCTCACCAGGGCCACCCTGGAGCAGGTCGCCCACCTGCGCGAGCGCGTCGCCGCGCTGACCGCGGAACTGCGCGGCGGGCCGCCCGTCGGCGTGCTGGTGCTCGCCGACCCGCGCGACTTCCGCGGCTCCATCGCCGAGGTCGACCGGATCCTCGCGGGGGTGCGCGGGCGCGCCGCCGACGCCGCGCAGGGCCCTCCGCCGCCGGACGTCACCGTCCTCGGCGGCCTGGCCCTCGACCCGAAGGGCGCCGACCTGCTGTCCGGCAGCTGGGGCGGGCGGCTGGACCGTTCGCTGCTCATCCGGTCGGCGCGCGAGGTCGCCGCCGACCTGGTCGGGCGCCTGCCCGCCGCGGTCTCCGCCGCGCCTCCCGCCGGGCCCCCCGGAGCGCCTCCCGCGGGGCACGACGTCCCGCTCCCGCCGGGACCGCCCGAGCAGCCGCCGCAGGGACCGCCGCCGCCGCGGCAGGCGCCGCACGTCCCCGCGGGCGGCGGGCACGAGGAGGGGAGGCGCTAGATGGACCACGCTCTGGTCAAACGTCTCCGCCAGGAGGTCGGCGACCGGCTGGCCCGGCAGCGCCGGCTGGACGCCGCCAACGGGCTCCCGCCGATGTCCGGGGAGGACGAGCGGCAGTTCGCCCGCGCCCTGATCGGCCAGGTGCTGGAGGAGTTCGCGCGCGGCGAGATCACCTCGGGGCGCCGGCCGCCGAACGCCGAAGAGGAGGAGGCCCTCGCCGCCGGCGTGCACGCGGCCCTGTTCGGCGTCGGCCGGCTCCAGCCGCTGCTGGAGGACCCCGAGATCGAGAACATCGACATCAACGGCTGCGACCGCGTGTTCCTCGGCTACGCCGACGGCCGCGAGGCCATGGGCGAGCCCGTCGCCGAGAGCGACGAGGAGCTGGTCGAGCTGATCCAGATCCTCGCCGCCTACAGCGGGCTGTCCTCGCGCCCGTTCGACACCGCGAACCCGCAGCTGGACCTGCGGCTCCCGGACGGGTCGCGGCTGTCGGCGGTGATGGACGTGACCGTCCGCCCCGCGCTGTCGATCCGCCGCGCCCGCCTCGGCAAGGTGTTCCTCGCCGACCTGGTCGGCAACGGCACGATCACGCAGGAGGTCGGGCAGTTCTTCCGCGCCGCCGTGCACGCCCGCAAGAACATCATGATCGCGGGCGCGACCAACGCGGGGAAGACGACGCTGCTGCGCGCCGTCGCCAACGAGATCCCGCCGCACGAGCGGCTGATCACCGTCGAGCGCGCCCTCGAACTCGGCCTCGACGCGTTCCCCGAGCTCCACCCGAACTGCGTCGCGTTCGAGCAGCGGCTGCCGAACTCCGAGGGCCAGGGCGCGATCTCGATGGCCGAGCTGGTCCGCCGGTCGCTGCGGATGAACCCGTCCCGGGTGATCGTCGGCGAGGTCCTCGGCGACGAGATCGTCACGATGCTGAACGCGATGACGCAGGGCAACGACGGATCCCTGTCGACGATCCACGCCAACTCCTCGGCGGAGGTCTTCAACCGCGTCGCCACGTACGCGATCCAGTCCGAGGAGCGGCTGCCGGTCGAGGCGACCCACATGCTGATCGCGGGCGCGATCGACTTCGTGGTGTTCATCGAGAAGCGCAACGACTACGCCTCCGGCGGCCGGCTGCGCCGCTACGTGGCCAGCGTCCGGGAGGTCACCGGCGTGGACGGGCGCGTGCTGTCCTCGGAGATCTTCGCGCTCGGGCCCGCCGGGTACGCCGTCCCCGCGGCGCCCATCGCCTGCATCGCCGACCTGGTCGAGCACGGCTACGACCCGTCCGCCGGGGGGTCCTGGTGACGCGCGGGGGTGACGGCTGATGTACGCGCCGGACGTGATGCTCGCCGTCGTCACCGGCGCCGCGGTCGGCGGCGGCCTCCTGCTGCTGATCGTCGCGATGCGCGGGCTGCCGCCGCGCCGCGGGCCCGCCCGCGGCCGCAGCCGCGAGGACCTGGTCCGCACCCTCACCACCCGCACCGCCCTCGCGGTCATCGTCGGCGCCGTCGTGCTGATCGTGACGCGCTGGCCGATCGCCGCCGCCGGCACCGGCGCGCTCGTCCTCGCCTGGAACGGCCTGGCGGGCGGCGCCGCCGAGGAGCGCAGGGGCATGGCGCGGCTGGAGGCCCTCGCCGCGTGGACGGAGTCGCTCCGCGACACCATCGCCGGCGCCGTCGGGCTGGAGCAGGCCATCCCCGCCTCCCAGCGCGCCGCCGCGCCGGCCCTCCAGCAGCCGCTGCGCAACCTCGTCGACCGGCTGCACACCCGCGTCCCGATGCCGGAGGCGCTGCGCCGGTTCGCCGACGACCTGGACGACCCGTCCGCCGACCTGGTGATCGCCGCACTGATCCTGAACGCCAAGCTGCGCGGCCCCGGGCTGCGCGACATGCTGGGCGCCCTCGCCGACTCGGCCCGCGCCGAGCTGGACATGCGCCGCCGCGTGGAGGCCGACCGCCGCGCGACCCGGCGCAGCGTCCGGATCGTCGTCGCCGTGTCCGTCGGGACGGCCCTGGCGCTCGCCGTGTTCAACCACTCCTACGTCGAGCCGTACGACGACGTCCTCGGGCAGCTCGTCCTCTGCATCGTCGTCGCCCTGTACGGCGCCGCCTTCCTGTGGCTGCGCCGCCTGTCGCGGTACGAGATGCCCGGCCGGTTCCTCAGCGAGCCGCGCGGGGCCGCCCAGCCCGGCGTGCCCGGCGAGGTGCCGAGCACCGTCGCGGGCTGGCAGGGCCGCGCCGCCGAGGGCGGTGGCGTCCCGTGAACGCCGCGATGATCGCCGGGGCCGTCGTCGGGTTCGGCCTGTACGTGCTCTTCCGGGCGCTGTTCCCGTCGCGGCCCGGCCTCGCCGCGCGGATGGCGGCGCTCGACGCCGCCCGCCGCCGCGACCTGGAGCAGCGGCGGTCCGGGACGCCGGCGCCGACGCCGGGACGGTTCGGCGGGACGCGGGAGAAGCTCGGACGGGAACTGGCGCGGATGTGCGAGGCGCGCGGCTGGCGGCTGCGGTCGGTCCGCGCCGACCTGGCGATCACCGAGCGGTCGCTGGAGGCGTTCCTCGCCACCAAGTTCCTGCTGCCCGCCGCCGCGCTGGTGTTCATCCCGCTGGTCGTCGCCTACTTCACGCTGCTCGGGCTCGGCTCCTCGGTCGCCGTCCCGGTGTGGATCTGCGTGCTGTTCGCCGGCCTGTTCTTCTTCTTTCCCGACATGCAGCTCCGGCAGGAGGCGCAGTCGCGCCGGCAGGACTTCCGGCACGTCGTCGGCGCGTTCCTCGACCTGGTGTCGATGAACCTCGCGGGCGGCCGCGGCGTCCCCGAGGCGCTGATGACCGCCTCGAACGTCGGCGAGGGCTGGGCCATGCACCGCATCCGCGACGCCCTGGCCAACGCCCGCATCACCGGCCAGACGCCCTGGCAGGCGCTCGGCGGGCTCGGCGAGGAGGTCGACATCGCCGAGCTGCGCGACCTCGCGGGCGCGCTCGCGCTGGTGTCCGACGACGGCGCCCAGATCCGCAAGTCCCTCGCCGCCCGCGCCGCGTCGATGCGCAGCCGCGAACTGTCGGAGCTGGAGGGCAAGGCGGGCGAGCGCTCCCAGTCGATGCTCATCGCGCAGCTGTTCCTGTGCGCCGGCTTCCTGATCTTCCTCGCCTATCCGGCCCTCATGCGGGTGCTGGCCTCATGACCGCGAACCTTCCCCGACCCGTTCACCGACCCACGCCCCTGGAGCTGTCACGATGAGCCCGCTCAATCCCTTGAACGACCCGGCCGTCGTCTACCTGCGCGCCCTGCTCGGCACCCGCCTGGCGCGACTGCGAGACGAGGAGGAGCGGTGCCGCGGCGCGTCCGCGATCGAATGGGCGATCATCACCGCGATCCTCGCGCTGATCGCGATCACGATCGGGGCGGTGATCCAGAAGAAGATCCAGGACAAGGCCAACAGCATCAACACGGGCTGACCGCCGTGCGGCCCAGGGAACCCGGCGCCTCCTCCGACGCGGGCGCCTCGTCGATGGAGTGGGCGCTGCTCACCCCGGTCCTCATCATGATGATGCTCGCCGCGGTGCAGTTCGCCATGGTCTTCCACGCCCGGCACGTCGCCCTCGCGGCGGCGCAGTCGGGCGCCCGCGTCGCGCGCACCTCCCCGGTCGGCGGCGGCTGGGAGGGCGCGGCGACCGCGAAGGCGTCCTCCAGCGTGCGCGAGATCGGGCCGAACCTGCTCGGCGGGCTCCAGGTCCGGGCGGGGGAGGAGAACGACGAGCGCTGGGTCGAGGTCAGCGGCGAGGCCGTCCAGGTCGTCCCGTTCATGAGGTTCCACGTGTCGCAGCGCTCGCAGGGCCCGATCGAGTGCTTCCGTCCCGACGTCGGTTCCGGGACGGCGTGCCAGCGGGGAGCGGGCGGATGAGGGCCCGCCTGCCGCGCCTCGTCGCCGACGGCGGGTCCATGTCGCTGGAGATGGTCCTCGTCACGCCCATCTTCGTCGCGTTCCTGCTGTTCCTCGCGGGCGCGGGGCGCATGGTGGACGCCAAGAGCCAGGTGGACGGCGCGGCCCGCGACGCCGCCCGCGCCGCGTCCATCGCGCGCAGCGCGGGAGACGCGGAGGGCCTCGCCTCCGACACCGCGTCCGCCGGGCTGCGCGGCACCTCCTGGTGCTCCGGCGGCCCCACCGTGGAGACCGACGTGTCCGGCTGGGGGCCGGGCGGCAGCGTCGACGTGACCATCACCTGCGACGTCGACCTCGGCGACCTGGCGTTCATCGGGCTGCCCGGCAGCAAGCGGCTCCAGGGGCACGCGATCGCGCCCGTCGACACCTACACCTTCCGCGGGACGGACGACGAGCCGCCGGAGGACACGCCATGACGGGACCGCGCAAGGCGCCGGGACGGCGGGGCCGGCCGGAGGCACGGGCCGTCGGCGACGGCCGCGACCGGGGCACGATCGCGATGTACACGGTGCTGTTCACCCCGGTCGTCATCCTGCTGGCCGGGCTGCTCGTGGACGGCGGCCTCGCCATCCACGCCCGGCAGCGCGCGGCGGACATGGCCGAGCAGGCCGCCCGCGCCGGCGCGAACCAGATCGACCCCGACGCCCTGCGGCAGACCGGCAAGCCCGTCCTCGACCCCGGCAAGGCCCGCGCGGCGGCGTGCGACCTGCTGGCCTCCTACAGCGACCAGGTGACCGGGTCGCGGTGCGACGCCGACGAGCAGGAGGTCGCCGTCAGCGTGCGGATCAGCGTGCGGCCCCAGCTGCTCGGGATCATTCCGGGCTTCGGCGAGTTCCAGATGACCTCCAGCGCGACCGCCCGCCCCGTCACGGGCGGACCGGGAGGAACGAACCCGTGAGCATCGGCGAGAACAGATCTACCATGAGGACGACGTCCAGGGACCGGAGAACGGCAGGGGCGCGATGGTGACGCGGCAGGAGCGCAGGACACCCGTCCGGGTGCGGAGGCAGCGCAGCGCGGGCGACGTGCTGGCGGGGATCGGGGCGCTCGTCCTGCTCGCCGCGCTGATGGCCGGCGTCCCGTTCGCGCTGTTGACGATCTTCGGTTCGCCGCTGCCGGACCACGTGCCGTCCGCGTCCGACCTCACGCACCGGGTGGGCCCCGGCTCGCTCATCGCGATCCTCGTGGTGCTGGTGTGGCTCGCCTGGATCCAGCTCGCGGCGTGCGTGGTCGTCGAGGTGTACGCGGGGATCCGCGGCGTCGGCGTCCCCGCGCGGGTGCCGCTCGCGGGCGGGACGCAGTCGCTCGTGCACCGGCTCGTCGTGGCGGCGCTGCTGCTGTTCACCGCCACCACTTCGATCATGCCGGCGCTCTCCGGCGGGCTGGCCCAGCGTCCGCCCGCCGTGCAGATGCAGCCGCAGGCGGCGGAGTTCCACCAGATCCCCGAGGCGCCGGAGCGGCCCGCCGCCGCCCCGGCCGCCGAGAACCTCGCCGCGAGCCCGGCCGAGAAGGCCGCCACCACCAAGATCTACCGGGTGCGTCCGCCCGAGGGCCGGCACCACGAGTCCCTGTGGGAGATCGCCGAGAAGTGCCTCGGCGAGGGCCGCCGCTACAACGAGATCTACTCCCTCAACAAGGGCCACATCCAGCCGGACGGGACGCGGCTGACGATCGCGAGCCTGATCCGTCCCGGCTGGATCCTGGAGATGCCCGCGGACGCCAAGCACGCGCAGGTCATCCCCACCAAGGACCTCCAGGACTACTTCCGGCACGGGCACGCCGTCCCCGACGCCCCCGCCAGGCCGAACCCGGCCCCGCCCGCGGCGCCGAAGCCCACCCCGCCGGCGCAGCAGACGCCGCCGCAGCAGCAGACGCCGCCCACGCATCAGGCGCCACCGACCCATCAGGCGCCGCCCACGCACGAGCCGCCCACACACGAAGCCGAGCCGACGCAGCCGCCCGCGTCCCAGGCCCCGCCGGTCGTCCCGCGGCCGTCGGCCTCGCCGACCCCGGCGCCGCAGCACACCGAGCCGAAGGCGCCCGCGCCGGAGAAGTCAGGGCCGGAGAGGACGGAGACCGCGCAGCCGCCCGCGCACGACGGCGGGTCGGAGAGGCCCTCGGCCGAGACCGGCGACAGGTTCGACGTGAGCTGGCCGCACGGACTCGCCGCGGCGTCGCTCCTCGCCGCCGGGCTGCTCGGCGCGCTCGGCCGGCGCCGCCGCACCCAGATGTGGCACCGCGCGTTCGGGCACATGATCGTCCGGCCGGAGGGGGCGGCCGTCGAGGCGGAGCGGGCCCTGCGGATCGGTGCGGACGACGACGCGGCGCGGCTGCTCGACCTCGGGCTTCGGCACATGTCCAAGTCGATGGCGGCGGGCGGGCGCGCCCTGCCGACCATCTACGGCGTGCACCTCGGGCGCGGCAGCCTCGACCTGTGGATCGCGCCCGCCGACCGGAACCCGCCCGCGCCCTGGCAGGCGTTCGACGACGGGCAGGTGTGGCGGCTGGGCGCCGACGCGCTGCCGGGCCTGGAGGCCTCCGACCTCGCCGACGTCCTCGCCCCCTACCCCGGCCTGGTCTCGATCGGCACGAACGACAACGGCCGCATCCTCGTCGACCTGGAGGCCGCGCACGGGCTGATCGCGCTGCGCGGGCCCGAGGAGACCCGCCGCGCCGTGCTGTCGGCGGTCGCGCTGGAGCTGGCCACCAACCGCTGGTCCGACCACATGCGGATCACGCTCGTCGGGTTCGACGCCGAGCTCGGCGAGGGCCTGGCGGAGATCGCCCCCGACCGGGTCCGGTCCGTCCCGACGCTGGAGGACGCGCTGCCCGAGCTGGAGGGCCGCAGCGAGGAGGTGCGGCAGGCGCTGGCCGCGTCCGGCGTCGACTCGGTGCTCACCGGGCGCTGCCGCGGCGTGTTCGGCGAGGCGTGGATGCCGCACTACCTGATCATGGCCGACCAGCCCCCGGAGCGGGACGCCGACCGGCTCGTCGCGCTGGCCCGCACCGGCACCCGGATGGCCGCCGGCTACCTCGTGCCCGGCGACGTGCAGGGCGCCACCTGGACGTGGGACGTCGACGCCGCCGGGCGCCTGACGGCCGGCGTGCTCGGCTTCGACGTCGAGGCGCAGCTGGTCGGCGACGACGACTACCGCGGCGTGTTCGAGCTGTTCCGCACGGCCGCGCGGCTGGAGCCGGTGGAGCTGCCCGGCCTCGCCGGAGGCGAGGAGCCGCCGACCGCGCAGGAGTCGTCGGTGGAGGTCCGGCTGCTCGGCCCGATCGAGGTCGACGCGCCGGGGCCGATGGACGAGTCCCGCCGCGAGCTGTGCACGGAGCTGCTGGTGTACCTCGCGGCACACCCGGAGGGCGTCCATCCGACGGTGCTGTCCGGCGCGGTCTGGCCGCGCGGCGTCTCCGCCGGGGTCCGCGACGCGTGCGTGGCCCGCGTGTCGGACTGGCTCGGCCGCGACGCCCGAGGCCGCCCCAACCTGTACTACGACGACCGGGGCCGGATCCGGCTCGGCTCCGAGGTGCGCGTCGACCTGAACGTGTTCCGGTGGCTGGTGTGGCGGTCGGCGGCCGAGCCGGCGTCCGAGACCGCCTACATGGCGTACGCGCTGGACCTCGTCCGCGGCCCGCTCCTCGCCGACCGGCCGCGCGGCCGGTACGCCTGGCTCGCCGACCACGACCTGGAGTTCGAGGCGCCCGCGCGGGTCATCGACGTCGCGCACCGCCTCGTCGTGCTGCGGCTGGAGGAGGGCGACCCGCGCGGCGCGGTGGGCGCGGCCCGCGCCGGGCTGCGGCTCGCCCCCGAGGACGAGGGCCTGTGGCGCGACCTGCTCCGCGCCACCCACGCGACCGGCGACGTCGCGCAGGTCCAGGTGGCCGTGGACGAGCTGCGCGGCCGCGTCGTCCGGGACCCGCTGTTCGACGGGCTCCAGCCCGAGACCGAGGCGCTCGTCGAGGAGCTGCTCCCCGACTGGCACCATGTCGGTTCGCGCTAGCCGGCCCCGCTAGCGGTACAGGCCGGTGCCGCCCAGCGAGTAGCGGCCGGGCTGCGGATGCACGCACATCCCCGCCGGGCGCCCGCCGACCCGGACGGACCGGACGACGTGCCCGGTCCGGGTCGAGACGGCGTAGACGAGCCCGGCGGGGTCGGCGAGCCACAGGGCCGTCCCGTCCGGGGACACCCCGCCCGGCGCGGGCGAGCCGCCGCCGGGCAGCGGCCAGCGCGCCGCGACCCGCCGCGTTCCGAACTCGACGGCGGTGACGGCGCCGCCGCCGACGACGAAGAGCCGGCGCGCGTCCCTGCTGATCGCCAGGCCCCGGGCGCCGGCCCCCGTCCGGACGAACCCCAGCGGGGTGAACCGCCGGGCGTCCACCAGCCACACCCCGCCCTGCCGGGCGTCGGCGACGTAGAAGGCGGACCCGTCGGGGGACAGGCGCAGGTCGCCGGGCCGCGCTCCGCCGGGCAGCCGCAGCGTGCCGGAGACGGCGCGGCTCGCCAGGTCGACGCGGGCGAGCACGCCGGCGGCGGCGCACGTGGCCACCAGGGACGCGCCGTCGGGGGTGAAGTCGGCGTGGCCGGCCGCGCACGGCAGGGGCGCCGTCCCCCGCGCCGCCATCGTGCGCGGGTCGCGCACGTCCATCCGGTCCGGGCGGCGTGCCAGGACGAGCGCGTCGCGGCCGTCGGGGGAGAAGTAGAGCCCGGTCGGCGCGGTGACCCCGACCGGGCGGCCCAGTCTCCCGCTGCGCGGACCGAGCGGGACGAGCAGGCCGTTCGCGCGGTCGGTGGCCCACAGCCGCCGCAGATCCCACGACGGCGCCACCCGCGACGCCGGCGCCCCGGTGTGGAACCGGCCGACGAGCCTGAGCCCGGCGGGGTCGAGGACGTCGACGTACGGGCCGTTCGGCACGTACAGCCGTGCCGGGAGCCCGCGGGCCGCCGGGGCGAGCATCCCGGGGCCGGTGGCGGCGTAGACGCGGCCGCCCGCCGGCGCGAGGGGCACCCCGCCGGGCGGCCCGGACTCGGACGCGCGCGGCGCGCCGCCCGGACGCGCCGGCAGGTAGGGCGCCGGTCCGCCGAGCCCGACGACCGGGTCGTCCGGGGAGCCCTCCCCGGGCCGGTAGAAGGGGACGGGCGACTCGCACCCGGCCAGGCCGGTCAGCGCGAGGGCCGCGGCGAGCGGCAGCGCGGCGGCCCGTGATCGTCCCTTGTGAGGTTGCATGCGCGGTCTCCCCCATTCACGGCGGGGACCTTACCTAGGGACGACGTTCTGCATCCGGCTAATTGCCAAACGTGTTCGCTGCGGAGACGGTATCGGGTGCCGGCCGGTCTGCGGGGTGCGCGGTTCACCGCCACGAACGGCGCAAAGTCCGCCGGCCCCTCTAAAAAAACACTTACGTCTGTTAGATTCGGTCCCGTTCTGAGGGGAGCGATCGATGACCCTGGCGCACTGGCCCGACACCGTCGACGACATCATCGGCGGCGACCAGGCCGTCATCCTCGCCACCGTCACCCCGGCCCGCGGGGTGGTGCTCACCCCGGCCACCAACTTCGGCGCACGTGACCGCGACGGCGGAACCGTCACGGTGAACAGTTCGGTCGGAGGCTGGAAGAAGCTCCAGCGCATCAAGCGCGAGCCCAAGGTCGCCCTGGCCTTCCACGCGCGCGACCACGGCTACAGCGACCGGCCTGAATACGTGCTGGTCCAGGGCACCGCATCGCTCTCGGCCCCGCTCGGCGACTACCCCGAGACGCTGGGCGCCGACTCCGGCGCCGACGGCTTCCCCATGGTGATCCCCGTCTCCGTCATCGGCGACGACCAGGACGGCATACTGCTCGACCCGCCTCCCGGGATCCTCCCCGACGGCGGGCGCCGCGCCGGCCTGACCGCCCACTCCTTCACCAAGTACGTCCAGGGGCAGCACCAGCGCGTCCACACCGGCTGGCTGGAGAACGGCCCTGAGGTGCGCTACGCCCCGCACACGGAACTCGCCTACCGGACGCCGCCGTCCAGACTCGTCTACCGGCTCGGAGTGGGCGCCGCCATGCGCGTCGCCCACCGACGCGCGCGCCGCGCGGGCCACGACATCCTCCGCTGAGGCGCCGCGGCCGGTCCGTCAGTCGGACTTGCCGATGCCTATGCCGAACTCGCGGTAGACGCGCTCCCAGAAGCCGTCCCGCAGCCAGGTGCGGGCCTCCTGGTAGGGGCGCAGCGAGCCGCCGAGCTCCTTCTCCGCCTCGATCAGCAGCTCCTTGTCGATGACGGGCGGCAGGATCGGGCCGGGCAGCAGGTCGCGGATGTTGTCCCGGCCGCGCTCGAAGATCCACTTCTGGGCGACGTGCTCGCCGATCTCCAGCATGTGGTCGCGGTCGGGGCCGAGCTTGCCGTCGGACGGCGCGGCCGTGGCGGCGGCCGCGGTCCCGGCCTCGTCGGCGAAGTGGTCGAGCTGCGGCAGCGAGAACCGCAGCGTCTGCGCGAGCACCGCGACGGTCACGGCGA
>NZ_JBEUPA010000067.1:0-39713 GCF_040492065.1 Actinomadura sp. NPDC000929
GTTGGCGCCCCCCCCCCCGCGCGGTGGGCGGCCCCCCCCCCCGGGGGGGGGGCCGCCCCCCCCGGCCCCGTCCCGGGCGGGGGCCCACCGGGGCCCCCGCGCACGGAACGGCGTGCCTGCGCAGTCAGCGTTTCTGGGCCGCACTGAGCCGCCGCCCCTGGGGTGAGGACCCGCCTACGGCGCGGGGGCGGGTCCTCATCCTGGGGACGGTGTCGTTCACGGCTCCAGCAGGTCCCCCAGGCGTCTCGCCTGGACGTCCCAGCGCCACTCCCGTTCGATCCAGGCCCGGCCCTTCTCCCCCATGGCGCGGGCCCGGTCCGGGTCCGCGAGAAGGCCCGCCACGGCTTCGGCGATGCCGGGGACGGAGCGGCCCGGCACCACGAGGCCCGTCTCGCCGTCCAGGACGGCGTCGGGGGCGCCGCCCGAATCGCCCGCGACGACCGGGAGCCCGGTCGCGGACGCCTCCAGGTACACGATGCCGAGGCCCTCGACGTCCAGGCCGCGGCGGCGGGTGCGGCACGGCATCGCGAAGACGTCGCCCGCGTCGAAGTGCGCGGGCAGCTCCTCCCAGGGGACGCCGCCGGTGAAGACGACCGAACCGCCGACGCGCAGGGACGCGGCGAGGCGTTCCAGGTCGCCGCGGTAGGGTCCGCCGCCGACGAGGAGCAGCGCGGCGTCCGGCACGGACTCCAGGACCCGGGGCCAGGCGCGGAGGAGGGCGTCCTGCCCCTTGCGCGGGACCAGGCGGGACACGCACACCGCCACCGGACGGCCGGTCAGCCCGTGCCGCTCCCGGATCTCCGCCCCGCCCGCGCCCCGGTGGAAGAGCGTCTCGTCGACGCCGGGCGCGAGCCGGGCCATCCGCGCCGCGGCCTCGGGCGACAGGGCCCGCGCCATCCGGGAGCGGGTGTACTCGCCGAGGTAGGTCAGGACGTCGACGCCGTCGCCGATGCGGCCCAGCAGGGTGCGCGCCACCGGCAGCGACGCCCAGCCGGCCTCGTGCCCGTGGGTGATCCCGACGAGCCGCCGCGCCCCCCGGCGCCGCAGCGCCGGGGCCAGCAGGCCGAGGGGCGCCGCCGCGCCGAACACGACCGAGTCGCAGCGCTCCGCGCGCAGCACGTCCGCCGCCCGGCGCAGCACGCCCGGCTCCGGCAGCATCAGGGAGCCGGGGTGCCGGACGACGGGGAACGGCTGCGCCGCGTCGAACTCCGCGGCGCCCTTCCAGGCCGGGGCGTAGACGACGACCGAACCGGGCGGGCGGCGCACGGCGAGGCCGTGCACGAAGGCCTGGATGCCGCCCGGGCGCGGCGGGAAGTCGTTGGTGACGACCAGGGTCCGGGTCATCGCGGGCCGCCCGGGATGCGCGAGGGCCCGCCACCGGCGGTGCGGTGACGGGCCCCCGATGCGCGGACGATCAGTGCCGGACCTCGTGCGACGCGGCGCCGCCCTCGATCTCGGCCTGCTCGCCGTGCGGGTGCTCGTGCTCCTCGACGGGGATGTCGTCGAACGTCCACGCGCGGTTGAGGCGCGAGCGCAGGTGCCCGATCGGGCCCTTGGTGCCGGGCGCCGGGATGCCCTTGGCGTCCCGGGCCGGGGCCTCGGGCCGGGCGTTCTCCTTGGAGAGCAGGACGTGCCGCTCCTCGTCGCGCGGCGCCTCGTGCCGCTCGGAGAACTTCCCGTCCGGCGACATCAGGATCACGCCGCTCTCCACGCCGTGCCCGACGACGTCGGCGTCCTTGCGCTGCAGGCCCAGGCAGATCCGCTTGGTGATGACGAACGCGATGATCGGCCCGAGGAAGAAAGCCACCCGGAAGAACCACGTCGTCGCGAACAGCGACACGTGGAACTTGTCCGCGATGACGTCGTTGGCGCCGGCGATCCACAGCAGCCCGTAGAAGGTGACCGCGGCGATGCCCGTCGCCGTGCGGACCGGGGCGTTGCGCGGCCGGTCGTTCACGTGGTGGTGGCGCTTGTCGCCGGTCACCCACTGCTCGACGAACGGCCAGGCCGCCGCGCCGCCGAACACGATGCCGAGCGGCACCAGCGCCGGGATCAGCACGTTGAAGCTGACCGTGTGGCCCCAGGCGGAGACCTCCCAGTTCGGCATGATGCGCAGCGCCCCTTCGAGGACGCCCATGTACCAGTCGGGCTGGGAGCCCGAGGAGATCGCGCCGGGGTCGTACGGTCCGAACAGCCAGATCGGGTTGATCTGCGCGAACGCGCCGAGCAGCGCCAGGACGCCGAAGGTGAACAGGAAGTAGGCGCCCGTCTTGGCCATGAACACCGGGTAGAACGGGTAGCCGTACACCTGCTGCTCGGTCTGGTTCTTGACCGGCATCGCCGTGTGCTTCTGCACCCACATGATCATCATGTGCGCGGTGACCATGCCGAGCAGCAGCCCCGGGATCAGCAGGATGTGCAGCATGTACAGGCGCGGGACGATGTCCTGGCCGGGGAACTCGCCGCCGAACAGGAACATGTAGATGTAGGTGCCGACCACCGGGATCGACTCCGCGACGCCCTGCGTGATGCGCAGGCCGGTGCCGGACAGCAGGTCGTCGGGCAGCGAGTACCCGAACAGGCCCTCCAGCATGCCCAGCGTGAACATGCCGATGCCGATCAGCCAGTTCAGCTCGCGCGGCTTGCGGTAGGCGCCGGTGAAGAACACGCGCAGCATGTGCGCGAGGATCGACGCCATGAACAGGATCGCGGCCCAGTGGTGGATCTGCCGCATGAGCAGGCCGCCGCGCACGTCGAACGAGATGTGCAGCGTCGAGGCGTAGGCCTCGGACATCTTGACGCCCTGCAGCTTCGTGTACGAGCCGTGGTACACGGTCTCCGTCATGCTCGGCTGGAACCAGAGCGTCAGGAACGTCCCGGTCAGCAGCAGGATGATGAAGGAGTACAGGGCGATCTCGCCCAGCATGAAGGACCAGTGGTCCGGAAACACCTTCTTCATGTTCCGCTTGAAGAAGGTGGTGGAGCCGAGGCGGTCGTCGAGGAACGTCAGCGGCGCCTCGACCGCCTTCGGGGCTGTCGCCTCGCTCATCCGCGCTCCCAGAAGCTCGGTCCGATGGGTTCGTGGTAGTCGCTCGTGGCGATGAGGTACCCGTCCTCCACGGACAGCGGCAGCTGCGGCAGCGACCGCGCCGCCGGCCCGAAGATCACCTTCGCCGCGTCGGTGGCGTCGAACGTCGACTGGTGGCACGGGCACAGGATGTGGTGGGTGGTCTGCTCGTACAGGGCCGCGGGGCAGCCGACGTGCGTGCACACCTTGGAGTAGGCCACGATCCCGTTGACGTGCCAGTTCTCACGGCCCTTGGCGGGCTTGAACTCGTTGGCGGGGACGTTGATGAGGATGGTGACGGCCTTGGCGTTCTGGGTGAGCACCTGGTCCTCGGGGACCTCCTCCTCGATCCCCTCGGGCAGGACCGTGATCATCGAGCCCGGGGAGGAGAAGTCGCTGACCCGCAGCGGCTTGTTGGTGCCGTCGACGACCAGGCGGGCGCCCTTCTTGCCCTCCGCCTGCGCCTTCTTGACGGCCTCGCCCCAGTAGGTGTGGCGGAGCCGCTTCTCCGGCAGCGGGCCGAGGTCGCGCAGCAGCACCAGCGGGGCCAGGCCGAGCGGCGCGGCGGCCAGCAGCAGCGTGCGGCGCAGCAGGGGCCGCTTGGTGATGCCGCTGTCGGCGGCGCCCTCGAGGAAGTCCTCGGTGAAGGAGGCCCGGGTCTCCTCGTCGGCGGCCAGCTCGTGCCGCTCCTGGACGATCGGCTTGCTGGTCATCAGGCGGCGCACCCAGATGGTGACGCCGAAGGCCAGCGCGAGGAACGACAGCGCCATCAGGCCGCCGAGCCACAGGTTGCTCTCGCGCGCCCGGGTGACGCCGTGCATGCCGCCGTCGCGGCCGCTCCAGCCGATGAAGTAGGCGATGAACCCCACGCTGGCGGCGAACGCGACCAGGAAGAGCGTCGCGACGATCCGCTCGGCGCGCTTGGCCGACGCCTCGTCGAGCTGGTCCCCCACGCCCGCGGGCGCCGAGATGTCGTCCTCCGCGAGCAGGGCCTTCTCGCGCGCCGGGGACGGCGTGCCGATCACGCGTTCGCGCGGGGCGGGCCGGCCCGCCGTGTCCTTGTTGTCGTCGCTCATGACTTCTTCAGCTTCTTCGGCTTCTTCGCGGTGATCCACATGGCGGCCAGGACCAGCAGGCCGATGCCGACCAGCCAGCCGGCCAGCCCCTCGGTCACCGGGCCGATGCGGCCGAGGCCGTTACCGCCGGGGTTCGGCTCCTCGCGCGTCTGGACGAGGTAGGCGATGATGGCCTGCTTGTCCTTCGGCGTGAGCGTCGTGTCGTTGAACACGGGCATCGCCTGCGGACCGGTGAGCATGGCCTCGTACATCTGGGTGGGCGTGACGTCGGGGTTCGACAACGAGGGCGCGTACTTGCCGCCGGTCAGCGCGCCGCCCTGGCCGGTGAAGTTGTGGCACTGCGCGCAGTTCGTGCGGAACAGCTTCCCGCCGAGCGCGACGTTGCCGGTCTTCGGGTCCACGGCCGACGCCGGGGGGACCTCCGGGCCGCCGCCGAGCGAGGCGACGTAGGCGCTGAGGTCGGAGAGGTTCTTCTCCGCCTGCATCTTCTGCCGCTCGGCCGCCTCCCGCTTGTCCTTCTCCTCGTAGTCGGTCTTGATCGAGGTGTTGAACTCGGGGAGCGGCTTCTTGCGCGGCATCTGCGCGCCAGGGTTCGCCGCGGGCATGCGGCCCGAGCCGACCTGGAAGTCGACGGACGCGGCGCCGACGCCGATGAGGCTCGGGGCGATCGGGTTGCCCTTGGCGTCCTTGGTGCCCTCGGCGTTCAGCCCGTGGCAGCTCGCGCAGTTCTTGTTGAACAGCTGCTGGCCGTTCTTCAGGTCCTGCGCCGCCTGGGCGGTGGTCTGCGCCTCGGCGCGGTCAGTCCGCGGCGAGAAGCCGGCGTAGATCGCGCCGATCGCCGCCAGGGCCGCCAGCACGACGGCGTAGCCCGCCCACGGGCGCCGTCGCCATGCGGTGATCCTTTTCACGGAAGTCCCCGTTCGGGTCATGTCGGTCGGGTCGGTCAGATGTCGAGCAGGTAGACGACCGAGAACAGGCCGATCCACACCACGTCGACGAAGTGCCAGTAGTAGGAGACGACGATCGCGCTCGTCGCCTGCTCGTGCGTCCACCGCTTGGCGGCGTAGGTGCGTCCCAGGAGGAACAGGAACGCCACGAGGCCGCCGATGACGTGCAGGCCGTGGAAGCCGGTGGCCAGGTAGAAGACCGAGCCGTAGGCCGAGGACGAGAAGGTGAGGCCGTCCTTGGTGACCAGCTGGGAGTACTCGTAGGCCTGGCCGGCGACGAAGTAGGCGCCCATGAGGAACGAGAGGACGTACCACTCGCGCAGGCCCCAGCGCGCCACGTTGAACACGCTTCCGTCACGTCCGACCTTGCCGGCCTCGGCCTTGAACACGCCCATCTGGCAGGTCACCGAGGACAGCACCAGGATGGTCGTGTTGACGGCCGACAGCGGCAGGTCCAGCGGGGCGCCCGGCCACGCGTGGTGGCCGGACTGGCCGATCGTCACAGAGCGGATCGTGAAGAACATCGCGAACAGCGCCGCGAAGAACATCAGCTCGGACGACAGCCAAACGATCGTCCCCACGCTGACCAGATTGGGACGGTTCGCCCGTGCGTGAGGTGTTGTCTCTATCGCGGATGCTGTCACGCCAGCATTATTGCGCCCCTATCCAGTGAGTGACGCATGACCCCCCTTCTAGGGTTCCCCGAGCGTGTCACCGGTGCCGCGACCCGGTACCCTTCAGGTCCATGAGCACCGCCCCGGAGAGCCCGATGAAGGTCCTCGTCTACAGCGACGACGCGAACACGCGCGCCGAGATCCGGATGGCGATCGGGCGCCGGCCCGCCGCCGACCTCCCGAAGGTCGAGTTCGAGGAGTGCGCCACCCAGCCCGCGGTCGTGGCGCGGCTCGACCAGGGCGGCGTCGACGTCCTGATCGTCGACGGCGAGGCGCAGCCCGCGGGCGGTCTCGGCGTGTGCCGCCAGGCCAAGGACGAGGTGTACGACTGCCCGCCCGTCCTGGCGATCATCGGCCGCCGCGACGACGGCTGGCTCGCCACCTGGTCGCGCGCCGACGCCGTGGTGGGCCTGCCCATCGACCCGATGGCCCTCGCGAACGCCCTCGCCGGCCTCATGCGGCAGCGCGTCCAGAACCGCCTCCCGGCCCTGTAGCCGGCGGGCCGCACCGCACCCCCGGCACCGCACCCCCGCAACGCACCCACCACGACCCTGTAGGCGACATGGACGCGCGCACCAGCTGGCCCGCACTGCTCAACGCCCTCGTGTCGGGCGACTCGCTGTCCAGCGAGGAGACCACCTGGGCCATGAACAGCATCATGTCCGGCGAGGCCACCGACGTGCAGATCGCGGGCTTCGCCGTGGCGCTGCGCGCCAAGGGCGAGACGGTCGAGGAGGTCACCGGCCTCGCCGCGGGGATGATGGACAACGCCACGCCCATCGAGGTTCCCGGCCGCATCGCCGACCTCGTCGGGACGGGCGGCGACCGCGGCCACACCGTCAACGTCTCCACGATGGCCGCCGTGGTCGCGGCCGCGGCGGGCGTGCGGGTCGTCAAGCACGGCAACCGGGCCGCGTCGTCCTCGTGCGGCGCCGCCGACCTGCTGGAGCACCTCGGCGTCGCGATCGACCTGCCCCCCGAGGCCACCGCGCGGGTCGCCGACGAGGTGGGCATCACCTTCTGCTTCGCGCCGCTCTACCACCCGGCCCTGAAGTACGCCTCCCGCACCCGCAGCGAACTGGGCACGCCCACGGTCTTCAACTTCCTCGGCCCGCTGACCAACCCGGCGCGCCCCCTGGCCCAGGCCGTCGGGGTGTTCCACCCGCGGATGGCGGGCGTGATGGCGGGCGTGTTCGCCGCGCGCGGCTGCTCCTCTCTGGTCTTCCGGGGCGACGACGGGCTGGACGAGCTGACCACCACGGGCACCTCCACCGTGTGGGTCGTGCGCGACGGGACGGCGACGGAGACGACCTTCGACCCCTCCGACCTCGGCATCCCGCCGGCGAAGCCCGAGGACCTGCGCGGCGCCGACGCGGTGTTCAACGGGCGGGTGGCCCGCGAGACGTTCGGCGGGCGGCGGGGGCCCGTCCGCGACATGGTCCTGCTGAACGCCGCCGCGCTCATCACCGCCTACGAGGGGACGCCGGCCGCCGCCGACCTCACCGCGACGCTGGGGGCCGCCTACGAGCGCGCCGCCGCAGCGGTCGACTCGGGGGGCGCCGCCTCCCTCCTCGACCGCTGGGTCGACGCCTCCCGGCGCCTGCGGGGCTGACGCTCAGCGCCCGCCCGCACCGGCCCCCGCCGCGCTCACGCGACGCCGCGGGCCCCGCTGGACAGCCGCTGCGCGATCCAGATCGGGATGACCGACAGCACGATCAGGGCGGCCGCGAGCACGTTGACGACCGGGGCCTGGTTGGGCCGGAACAGGTTGTTGAAGATCCAGATCGGCAGGGTCTGGGCGCCCGGTCCGGCGGTGAACGTGGTCACGATGATCTCGTCGAAGGACAGCGCGAACGCCAGCAGCCCCCCGGCGAGCAGCGCCGAGCGCAGCGCCGGGAACGTGACGTGCCAGAACGTGTGGAACGTGTCGGCGCCGAGGTCGGCGGACGCCTCCTCCAGGCTGGTGCCCGTGCGCCGCAGCCGGGCGAGCACGTTGTTGAAGATCGTGACGACGCAGAACGTGGCGTGCCCGACGACCACGGTGAACAGGCCGAGCCCGATCCCGAGCGGCTTCAGCACAACCTGGAAGGCGTTGCTGAGCGCGATGCCGGTGACGATGCCGGGCAGCGCGATCGGCAGCACGACGACCAGCGAGACCGTCTCGCGTCCGAAGAACCGGTGCCGCGCCACCGCGAAGGCCGCCATGGTGCCGAGGACGAGCGCGGCGGCCGTCGCGCCGAGGCCCGCCTTGACGCTGGTCAGCACGGCCTGCCGGGCGCCCTCGTTGTGCAGCGCCTGCGACCACCAGCGCCCGGTGAACCCCGACGGCGGCCAGCCGAACGCGGTGTCGGCGTTGAAGGAGTTGACCAGCACGACCAGCAGCGGCACGTAGATGACGGCGAGGCCGAGGAACATCAGGACGCGCAGGGCGATCCGCGCGGCGGGCGAGAGGGTCATCACAGCTCCCTGAGCGCGCCGGTGCGGCGGGCCGCGGCGAGGTAGCCGAGCATCACCACCACCGGGATCGTGGCGACCGCCGCCGCGAACGGCAGGTTGTTGGCGGCGCCGATGTTGTCGTAGACGACGTTGCCGAGCAGCTGGCTCCGGCCACCGACGATCTTCACGGTGATGTAGTCGCCGAGCGACAGCGAGAACGTGAAGATCGATCCGGCCACCAGCGAGGGGAACACCAGCGGCAGCACGACGGACCGCAGCGTGCGCAGCGGGTGGGCGCCGAGGTCGCCGGAGGCGTCCAGCAGCGAGTCCGGGAGCCGCTCCAGGCCCGCGTAGACCGGCAGGATCATGTACGGCAGCCACAGGTAGGCCAGGACGATCACGGTCGCCGTGAGGCCGTAGCCGGGGCTGGAGAGCCCGAACGGCCCCAGCACCTGGTCGACGAGGCCGCCCTGGGCGAGCATCACCCGCCACGCGTACGCCTTGACGAGGTAGGCGGCCCACAGCGGCGCCAGGATGGCTATCACCAGGTAGGGCCGGTGCCGCGGCTTGGCGACCTTGGCCATGTACAGCGCCATCGGGAAGCCGATCGCGGTGTCGATGAGGGTGACGGCCGCCGCGACGCCGAGGCTGCGCAGCGCGACCGTCCGGTAGACCGGCTCGTCGACGAGGGTCTGGAAGTTGGCGAGCGTGAACTGCCGGACGACCTCGCCGGTGAAGACGTCGGTGGTCCAGAAGGCGGTCAGGAAGATCGCGGCGAGCGCGCCGAGATAGACGACGACCAGCCAGGCGAGCGGCGCCGACAGCAGCAGCGACAGGCGCAGCCGCGGGCGGCGGTGCAGCAGGGCCGCCGCCCGGCGCCGGAGACCCGGCGCCGGGCGGCCGTCCTCACCGCCGGTGAGGGCGGAGCCGGTCATCCCTTGATCGCGGTCCACGCCTGGGTCCACTTGGAGTAGTCGACGCACTTGACGTCCTTGCGCCCGTCGAGGCACTGCGCGATCGGCGTCGTCCAGAAGTGCACCTGGGAGAAGTAGTTCTCGTCGGTGGCGTGGAAGGTGTCGCAGAACTTCTTGTCCGCGGTCTCCTGGCACGCCTTCGCGTTCGCCGGGGCCTCACCGAACCACTCGGCGACCTGCGCGTTCGCCTTGGGAGAGACGATCCAGTCCATCCACTTGTAGGCGCAGTTGGGGTTCTTGGCCTTCGCGCCGACCATCCAGGTGTCCGACCAGCCGGTGGAGCCCTCCTTGGGCAGGGTCACCTTGACCGGGGCCTTCTCGCCCTCCGCGAGGTTGGCGATGACCTGCCACGTCGTCCCGAGGACGGAGTCGCCGCTCTTGAACGCCTGGACCTCCTTGGTGTAGTCGGACCAGTACTCGCCGATGAGCCCGCGCTGGGTCTTCAGCAGTTCGACGGCCGCGTCGAACTGCTTCTGGTCGAGCGAGTACGGGTTCTTGATGCCGAGTTCGGGCTTGGCCGTCTTGAGGTAGAGCGCGGCGTCGGCGATGTAGATCGGCGAGTCGTAGGCGGTGATCTTCCCCTTGTACGGGGAGTTGGCGTCGAACACCGCGCCCCACGAGTCGGGGGCCGTCTTGACCTTGTCGGTGCGCCACATGAGCAGGTTGGCGCCGCGGCCGTGCGGGATGCCGTAGGCGACGTTGTTCACCGAGTTCCAGGGCTTGTTCTTCAGCCCGGCGAACACGTCGGCGTAGTTCGGCACGAGCCCGGTGTTGACCGGCGCGACCGTCCCGGAGGCGATCAGCCGCAGCGAGGCGTCGCCGGAGGCGGAGACCGCGTCGTACTCGCCGGTCTTCATCAGGGTCACCATCTCGTCGGACGTGCCGGCGACCTTGGTGTTGACCTTGCAGCCGGTCTGCTTCTCGAACGGGGTGACCCAGTCGACCTTGGGGTCGTTGGAGCCGTCCTCGGCGTACCCGGCCCAGGCGACCAGGTTGACCTGGCCCTCGCTCTGGCCGAGCGACTTCTGCATCGGCACCTTGGGGACCGGGAAGGCGCCCTGCCCGGCTCCGGTCGCCTTGTCGCCCGAGTCGCCGCCGCAGGCGGCGGCCGCGAGTCCGATCGCCAGCGTCGCCGCGGCGGCGGCCGCCATGCGCGTGGACCACATGGGGAACTCCTTATTGTGGGGGTTTTTTCGGGGGTTCGTTGGGGTGGCTCAGGGGGTGGGCGCCGGCGTGGAGCCGGCGCCCGCCAGGTGGAACTCGTGCGCCTCGTGCCAGCTGATCCGGACGCGTGCGCCGCGCCGGCCCATCACGTCCATGGAGGAGGTCCGCAGGTTCTGCTGGAGCGCGACGACGCGGCTCCCCGACTCCAGGTCGATGACGAAGCGGGTGACCGCGCCCGCGTAGACGACCTCGGCGATCGTGCCGAGCGCCTGCCGGTCCCCCGCGTCCGGCCCGTCGTCCCGCGCGCCCTCGCCGTCCATGTGGACGGCGATCTTCTCCGGCCGCACGCAGACCTCGCCGATGCGGTTGGTCGTCCCGACGAAGCCGGCCACGAACTCGGTGGCCGGCCGCTCGTACACCTCGGCCGGCGTGCCGACCTGCTGGACCCGGCCGCCGTCGAGGACCGCGATCCGGTCGCTGAGGGTCAGCGCCTCCTCCTGGTCGTGGGTGACGAACACGAAGGTGATGCCGGCCCTGCGCTGGATGCTCTTCAGCTCGACCTGCATCTCCTCGCGCAGCTTCAGGTCGAGCGCGCCGAGCGGCTCGTCCAGCAGCAGCACCTTCGGCTCGTTCACCAGCGCCCGGGCGAGCGCGACCCGCTGGCGCTGGCCGCCCGACAGCTCGGCGGGGCGGCGCGCCCGCATCCCGTCGAGCCGGACGCTGCGCAGCGCCTCCAGCGCCCGCTCCCGGCGCTCGGACTTCGGCACCCGCCGCACCTTCAGGCCGTACTCGACGTTGCGGAGCACGTCCAGGTGCGGGAAGAGCGCGTAGTCCTGGAAGACGGTGTTGACGTCACGGTCGAACGGCGCGAGCGCCGTCACGTCCCTGCCGCCGAGTTCGATCGTTCCAGCGGTCGGCCGCTCGAAGCCCGCGATGAGCCGCAGCACGGTCGTCTTCCCCGACCCGGACGGGCCGAGCATCGAGAAGAACTCGCCGTCCCTGATGTCGAGGTCGACGCCCGCCACCGCCTCGACGGGGCCGAAGGCCTTGCGCAGATCGCGGATCCTCACCGCTGAAACCGGCATGACCGAAAACATATGGAGTCAGAGGTTTAAGTTCAAGTGATGTTCCGGTATCACTGTGTCGACACCGGGAGGGGGCCCATGGACAGCGCGCACCTCGTCGTGTTCGCTCCCGTCGACAACACCGCGCGGGTGCACGCGGTCGTGCGGCGCCTGGGCGACGCGATCGCGCTCGGCCTCCTCGCGGACGGCGAGCAGCTGCCCAGCGAGACCGACCTGTCGGCATATCTCGGTGTTTCGACGGTCACCCTACGCGAAGCGCTGATGGCCTTGCGTCAGCAGGGCCTGATCGAGACCCGCCGGGGCCGCGGCGGCGGCAGCTTCGTCAGGGCTCCTGCCAGGGCTTTCGACCTCGACGAGCGGCTGCGTTCGCTCAGCGCGGAAGAGCTCCGCGACCTCGGCGACCACTACGCCGCCATCGCCGGGGCCGCCGCCCGGCTCGCCGCCGGGCGGTCGCTGCCCGGCGACGTCCGGCGGCTGCGGCGGTCGCTGGAGGAGATGGCCGGGACGGAATCCGGCGCCGGGACGTGCCGGCTGGACGGCCGGTTCCACCTGGAGGTCGCCGCCGCCTCCCAGTCCGGCCGGCTCACCCGGGAGGAGATCCGGCTCCAGGCCGAGCTCGGGCCGCTGGTGTGGGCCGTGCACGATCTTCCCGAACGGCGCGGGCCCGTCGCCGCCGAGCATGCCCGGCTCGTCCGGGCGATCGAGGCGTCCGACGGCGCCGAGGCACGCGATGTAGCTGAAAGTCACGTCTCGAATGCGGTAGAACGTCTGATTGAACGACGGCTCGCACTCTGAGACCCCGAGGGGGACCCATGCCCGCCGAGCCACCGGCCGTCGGCGCGGCGGCGGCACACGTCCGCGCGACCCTGGACGGCGTGTTCACCACCGTGGCCCAGGTGCGCGACGCGGCCGCGCGGCGTCTGGAGGACGTCCGCCGCGCCGGGCGCTCCCCTGCCCGCGACGACCTCGCCGCGCTGCGCCCGCTGCTGTTCTCCCATCTCGGCCCGCTCGTCTGCGGCCTCGGGTTCATCGCCGCGCCGGGCCTGCTCGCCGACGCCGCCTGGTACATGGAGTGGTGGCAGACCGGCCCGGCCGGGCGGCCGTCCCAGCTGCTGCGCGACCTGAACCCCGAGAGCAGCGTCCTGTACGACTACACCGACTGGGAGTGGTTCACGGGGCCGCAGAGCGGGGCGGAGAAGACCGTCTGCGGCCCCTACGTCGACTACCTGTGCAGCGACGAGTACGTCCTGACCCTGTCGGCGCCGGTGCGCGTGGACGGGAGGTTCGCGGGCGTCGCGGCCGCCGACGTGTTCGCCCGGACGTTCGAGAACGAGATCGTGCCGGCGCTGCGGGAGATCCCCGCGCCCGCGTTCGTCGTCAACGCCCCCGGCCGCGTGATGGCCTCCAACACCGCCAGCTGGCCCCCGGGGGCCGTGTACCGGGAGCTGCCCGGCTACGCCGCCCGCTCCTGCGGGGGCGGCATCGACCGCGTCGCCCTCGTCGTCGGCGGCTAGCCCCGCACGGGCGCGGCCCCCGGCCTCAGTCGGCGTCGGGCAGGCCGAGGGAGAAGGCCTGCTCCAGGTCGTGCTGGGAGTAGGTGCGGAACGCGATGTGGGTCTCGGTGCCGACGATGCCGGGGACCTTGTTGATGCGGCCGGGGATCACGTCGTTGAGCTCCTCGTGGCGGCGCACCCGGACCATCACCATGAGGTCGTGGTCGCCGGTGATGGAGTACACCTCGCTGACGCCGTCCAGCGCCGCGATCGTCTCGGCCACCTCGTGGATGCGCGCGACGTCGGCCTTGACGAACACGATCGCAGTGACCACTGCACCCCTCCCCACAGAAACGGACCCTCCGACCCTACCGGGGCCCTGCGCCGCGAGTGCGGGGGGACGCCCCAGGAGCGGGGGCCGTCGCGGGCGGTCAGCCGCCGCTCAGCGCGGCCAGGCGGTGGGCGGGGCCGGCACGGCGGGCCAGGAGCGCGAACACCACGCCCGCCACGAAGCCGTAGATGTGCGCGGTGTAGGCGACGTTGCTCTTCTCGTCGCCCAGGGACAGCCACTGCAGGACGAACCAGTAGCCGAGCACCACCCACACCGGCAGGCGGATGAAGATGACCGGCGGCACCCAGCTGACGACGCGGCCCCGCGGATTGAGGATCACGTAGGCGCCCATCACCCCGGCGATCGCGCCGGACGCGCCGATGAGCGGGACGGTGGAGTCGGGCGAGGTCCACGCGAACCCGTAGACGGCGACGAGCCCGAACACCAGGTAGGCGAGCAGGTAGCGCCATCGGCCGAGCCGGTCTTCCACGCCCATGCCGACGACGAACAGGAAGACCAGGTTGCCGAGCAGGTGCATGGCGCTGGAGTGCAGGAACATCGAGGTGAACGCCGCGGTCCAGGGCGCCTTGCGGAAGCTCGACGGCCCGCAGTCGTGCGCGACCTCGGTCGGCAGCGGCTGCTGGTCGCCGGTGGTCAGCTCCTTCGGCACGGCTCCGTACTCGTAGGTGAAGTGCGTCGCCTTGCACTCGCGGACCGAGCCCTTGCCGTACCAGGCGGCGAAGTTCGACATCGGGGTGATGAGGAAGACCACCACGTTGACGGCGATCAGCAGGTACGTCACCCAGGGGACGCGCCGCGCAGGCTGACTGTCGTAGAGAGGCAGTGCCATGCGGGGTCGTCCTCCGGTTGCCGGGTGTACACGGTCACCTTAGTGGTCGGCCGGGCCCGCGACGGGCACCGTCGGGCCGCTCGTAGCTCCGGTCGTAGGCCTTGTCGATCCACTCGCGCAGGCCCTCGGCGCCGTGCAGCGGGCACGTCCACGGGCCGTCGACCTCGACCAGGCGGACGCCGGGCAGATCGAGCCAGCGCAGGACGCACTCCATCTCCTCGGCGGTCGCGCCCTGCGAGGCGGGCGCGCCGAGCGCGACGCCGCCGGGCGCCTCTCCGGAGGGCGGGAACACCGTCTCGGCCGTCGCGATGAGCGCGTCGACGTAGGGCCGGGGCCGGGCGTTCGGCGGGACGGTCCCGGCGGCGGCGAGCCGGCCGTAGCGCACGACCGACAGCTCCCATCCGCCGTCGAAGGCGGGACGGGCGGCCACCAGCTGGGGCAGCCGGGCCAGCGCCGCCAGCCGCTGCCCGCGCGCGGCGGCCCGGACGAACGCCGCGAGCCGGTCGCGCTGGGCGGCGGCCTCCTCGTAGCGCAGCTCGGAGGCCAGCCGGTCGATGCGGACCTGCGCGGCGGCGACGACGGGCCGCACGTCGCCCTCCATGATGGAGCGGGCCGTCCCGGTGTGGACGGCGTAGGCGTCGGCGGACTCGCGGCCGTCGCAGGGCGCGCCGCAGCGGCCCAGCTCGGCGAGGGCGCACGAACGCGCCTTGCCGCTCTCCACCAGCCGGAGGGTCAGACGCTGGGTGCACTGCCGCAGCGGAACCGCCTCGTGCAGCGCGGCGCGGGCCTCCTCGGCCTGCCGCCGCGAGGAGATCGGCCCGAGGTAGCGGGCGCCGTCGGCCCGGCACTCCCGCACGATGGACAGCCGGGGGAACGGCTCCACGGTCAGCTTCAGCCAGATCGCCCGCTCGGGGAACTTGGAGCGGCGGTTGTAGCGCGGCTTGTGCTCGGCGATCAGCCGCAGCTCGCGGACCTCGGCCTCCAGCCCCGTGGCGCACACGATGGTGCGGACGTTCTCGGCGAGGCCGACCATCTCCCGGACGCGCCGGCGCGTCTCCGAGCCGGTGAAGTAGCTGCGCACGCGCGAGCGCAGGTCGCCGCTCTTGCCCACGTAGAGCACCTCGCCGGCGTGGTCCTCGAAGAGGTAGACGCCGGGGGTGGAGGGGACGTCGTCGGCGAGGTGCCGCTTGCGGCGCTGCTCGGGGGTGGGCGCCTTCGCGAAGCCGCGCATCTCCTCCAGCGAGGTGACGCCGAACGAGCCGAGCCGCTCGATGAGGCCGTGCAGCACCTCCACGGTGGCGCGGGCGTCGGCGAGGGCCCGGTGCGTCGGCTCGTTGGACGTCCGGAAGAAGCGGGCCAGCGTGGCGAGCTTGCAGTTGGGCACCTCGTCGCGGGACAGCACGCGCCGCGCCAGGTCGACGGTGTCGACGACGGCGAACGCGGGCCAGGCGTAGCCGTTCGCGGCGCACGCGGCCTTGAGGAAGCCGATGTCGAACGAGGCGTTGTGCGCGACGAGGACGCAGCCGCGCGCGAACTCCAGGAACGCCGGCAGCACCGACTCGATCCGCGGCGCGGCCGTCACCATCGCCGTGGTGATGCCGGTGAGCGCGGTGATGAACGGCGGGACGGGGCCGCCCGGGTCGACGAGCGTGCCGAGCTCGCCGAGCTCCTGACCGCCGCGCACCTTCACCGCGCCGATCTCGGTGATGGCCGAGTCGGCCGCCGAGCCGCCGGTGGTCTCCAGGTCGACCACCACGAAGGTGACGTCGCTGAGGGGGGTGCCGAGGTCGTCCAGGGTGCCCTGGACGCCGTGCCCCCGGGCCCCGTGCCCCTGGGCTCCGCGCCCTTGGACACCGTGCGCAGCCGTCATGAGCGCGACCGTAGAGGACCCCACCGACAGAACTTCGTGCCGCTAGGGTTGGGGGGCGCCGGGACGTCCCGCCGGGCGGGGGCCGCGAGGACGGGCGGGAGGCATCCCGCCGAGGGCCGGGCGCGATCCGTCCGATCGCACGTTCGCCCTGGTTAGGGCGTACCGCGCTCGGGAACACACAGCCCACCGGCGGCGCAGCCCGGAAGGAGCGGGATCATCGACAGCGGTCCCGAAGCGACCCCCGGCGACGGGGAGCCTGCGGAGAAGGCGTCCCGCCCGCTGCCCGAGGCGGTGCGGCAGGGCGTGGTGGAGGCCGCCGCCGACCTGATCGGGTCACTGCCCTCCGAGGAGATCCCCGTGCCGCTGCGCCGGTTCGCGCGGTTCGAGCGCCGCAAGCGCGCCAGGCTCGCGGGCCAGCACATCGCGGCGGTGCTGGAGAAGGACGGGGAGTTCCGGAGCCGGGTCGCCGCGCCGCTCCGGGAGGCGCAGGCCGACCTGGTGGAGGCGGTCGAGGGCGGGAACGTGCCGCCCGCGGCCGACCCGGTGCGCGTCGCCGTGCTGGCCTACCTGCTGCGCCCGGCGGGCTGGACAGAGCTGGTGGAGTCCGCGCGCGAGGAGCTGGCGCGTTCGGCGAGCGCGTCGGAGGAGCAGGAGGCCGAGCGCCGCGTCGCCGCGCTGAAGGCGGAGCTCGCCGCGACCCGCGACGCCCGCGGCGCCGAGCTGGCCAAGCTGCGCGCCGAGCTGCGCGAGACCAAGGCCGAGGTCGCCGAGCTGCGCCGCAAGCTGCACGACGCGCGCACCCGGTTCCGGGCCGCGGAGGAGCGCGCACACGCGGTCGCGGAGGAGGCCGACCGCGAGCTCGCCGCCGCGCGCGAGTCGACCGCCGCGTCGGACAAGGAGCTGCGCAGGCTGCGCGCCCGGGCCGCGCGGGCGGAGGAGGCGGCCGAGACCGCCAAGCGGGCCGCGCGGGAGGGGCGCAACGTCGACGACGTGCGGCTGCGGATGCTGCTGGACGCGCTGGTGGACGCCGCGCAGGGCGTCCGCCGGGAGCTGGCCCTGCCCTCCACCATCGGCCGTCCCGCCGACGCGGTCGGCGGGCTGGAGCCCGACCGGCTGGCGCACCGCGCGCTGCCCGGCCGGGCCCTGTCCGACAGCGACCCGCAGCTGCTGGACCGGCTGCTGACGCTTCCGCAGGTGCACCTGGTGGTGGACGGCTACAACGTCACCAAGACCGGGTACGGGGAGCTGCCGCTGGCCGACCAGCGCAGCCGGCTGCTGTCGGGGCTCGGCGGGCTCGCCGCGCAGACGCGCGCCGAGGTGACGTGCGTGTTCGACGGGGCGGAACTGGACGCGCCGGTCGCCATCGCGGCGCCGCGCGGGGTACGGGTGCGGTTCAGCCACCCGGGCCAGACGGCGGACGAGCTGATCGGCGAGCTCGTGCGGGCCGAGCCGCCGGGCCGCTCGGTGGTCGTGGTGTCGTCCGACCGGGAGGTCGCCGACGCCGCCCGGCGCGCCAACGCGCGCCCCTGCCCGTCCTCCCTGCTGCTGCGCAGGCTGGGCCGCTCCTAAGACGCCCATAAGGCTCCGATAAGGCAGTCCTCGCGGTATGTGATCATGGCGTCACTAAAAGTGGATGATAATGAGAGATGTCAATCAAAGAGTGATGAATCGGTTGTGACGGCTGTTGCCCCTCGCTAATGTCGTCCGCTGACGTCGTGGACGAGAGGGGCGAAACCGACCGTGGCCAATGATCACATCGGGGCACCGGCGCAGCGGCCTGGCCGCGGGGCGGGCTCTGCGGGCACAGGCCTCCGCCGTCGCCTGGCGGCCGTCGCCGGACTGACCGTGGCGGTCTCCCTGACCTGCTCCCCGGTGGTGGCGCACGCCGAGCCCAAGCCGACCCGGGCGCAGGCCCAGAAGACGCTCGACAAGCTCAACGAGAAGATGGACCAGAAGGTCGAGCAGTTCAACCAGAACCGCGAGAAGCTCAAGGTCGCCAAGAAGAAGTTCGACGCCGCGACCAAGGCGAGCAAGCAGGAGCAGGCCGACTTCGAGGAGCAGCGGTCCAAGATCGCGCAGATGGCGGCCACCGCCTACAAGAACGGTGACTCGGCCGACGTCACCGGCTTCGTCGGCAGCAACGACCCGCAGTCGATCCTCGACCAGGCCGCCGTCTTCTCGCACCTGTCGCACGAGCGCAGCTCCCAGCTCACCCAGTTCCTCGCGACCGCCCAGCGGCTCCGCCGCGAGCAGTCCCAGGCGAAGGCCGCCTACGACGAGGTGAAGTCCAAGCAGGACGAGCTGAAGAAGCAGAAGCAGGACCTCGACAAGCAGGTGCAGAAGCAGAAGGCGCTCGTGCGCCGGCTCGGCGGCGGGAGCACCCCCTCCCGCCCGGGCGGCGGCGGCCCCACGGGCGGCACCTACAACGGCCCGGCGAGCGGCCCGGCCCGCACGGCGCTCAACTTCGCCTACGCGCAGCTCGGCAAGCCCTACTCCTACGGCGCCGAGGGCCCGGACTCCTACGACTGCTCCGGTCTGACCATGAAGGCCTGGGCCGCCGCGGGCGTCAGCATCACCCGCACCACCAACACCCAGTACGCCTACACCAGCTCCAAGCGGGTCGCCTGGAACAACATGCAGCCCGGTGATCTGGTGTTCTTCAGCAACCTCGGCCACGTCGGCCTCTACGTGGGCGGCGGCAAGATGATCCACGCCCCGCACACCGGCGACGTCGTCAAGATCAGCGACATCAGCTCCGGCTACTACAAGAGCAATTTCTACGGCGCCGGGCGCCCCTGACGCACCGCCTGACCCCCTGCTCCACGGGCGTCACGGGACCTCCATCGACAACGGACCAGGCTTGACCTGGTCCGTTGTTGATTTTGGGGGGGTTTGCCTTCTTTTGGGGTTTTGGTACCTTTGCACCACTCACGGCGCCCTCCAGACGCCGTGGACCCGCGGCGCCCACCTGGCGCCCCGGCCCCACGCGGCGCATCCAGCACCCGCGTGACGGCGGCGCGAGCCACGCGCCGCTCCCCCCAGGCGGCACGCCCCACGTGCCGTCCCGCGGCGCCCGAAGGCGCCGCACGGTCTCGTCGCAGACCCGGCCGACCCCGTCCACCGTGCGCACGCCCGCAGCGTGCATGGCGCTGAGCGCGCAGCCGCGGTGGCGTACACGGGGCAGGCCCCGGACGGTCCCCGGAGACGGGCCGCCGTCCGTCCACAACACAAGGCGCCGCTCGTTCGCACGCGGGAGACAGGTCCCGCGCCGGGCCCCATCTCGCCCCCAGGATCGCAGCGGCAGCGCCGAATCCGCCTCAGCGCGGAACCGGGGACCCATCTGCGCCGGAGTCCGGAGGAATTCTCCGGACGGGCATTCCGGCACCCGGGGTGAATCGGCGCGTCTCTCCCGGCAGTCCGGTGAGAGCCGCCGTAGGGCCACTTCCACGCCCGAACCCGTCAGCTAACCCGGTAGGCGTCTGGAAGAGAAGGAGTGAATCCCGCAGCGTTACCTGGGGCGTGGCCGCCACGCGGCCACGCCCCCACCCCCTGCACTCCGCGGGCGTCCACGCCCGCCGAGATTCCCCATTCAGAACCGGCGTGCCCGCCCCCGGGCACGTCACCGCCGAGTCCGCGGACCGCCGTGCCCCGCATGCGCGTCCACTGTGGAACCGGGGACCCACTGCGTCCTTTTCGGGGTGAATCGGCCTGCCTTCGCGGGCCGTAGGGCGGCTTCCACGCCCGAACCCGTCAGCTAACCCGGTAGGCGGCATGGAAGTCGAGGAGATCCCCCCGTGCCACGCGCGCACTGCAAGAAGACCCACGGCAGGCACCGCAAGCCGAACCCCCTGTCCCTGACCTGGCGGACGACCGGCGGCGTGATCGTCGGCGCCGCCGTGCTCGGCACCGCCGCCGCCACCGCGCAGGCGTCGGTCCTGCCGTTCGGCTCCACCCCGGTGAGGGCCGCCGCCGCGGCCGACCTCGCCCCCGGCCTGACGGCGCACGGCGGCCCGCCCGGGCGCCGTGCCGAGGACGAGCGCAAGACGACCGGCTCGAAGGCTCCGGCGAAGAAGGACCAGCCCGAGCAGCCGAAGGCGGAGACCTCCGAGAAGGCCGCCCCGAAGACCGTCGCGAAGTCGCGCCCCACCGCCGCGCAGGCCATCGAGCTCGCCCGCTCGCAGGTCGGCGTCGAGGAGGACGGCGGCGGCGAGACCAAGTTCCAGGACTGGTACATGGCCACGTCCCGCGCGCGGGAGACCCTCGCGCGCGACGGCGGCTCCCTCAGCGGCTACGGCGACGCGAACTGGTGCGACATGTTCGTCTCCTGGGTGGGCGAGCAGATCGGCTTCAGCGACCAGGTCGGCAGCGACGCCTGGACGGTCGCCCACGCCCGCTGGTTCCAGGAGCACGGCCGCTGGGGCAACGAGCCGAGGCCCGGCGCGATCGTGTTCTTCTCGTGGGGCGGCAGTGAGTCCGTCGACGACATCGAGCACGTCGGCATGGTGGTCAAGAAGATCGACGATGGCACGATCGAGACCGTCGAGGGCAACACCGACAACGCCGTCCGGATAAAGGAACGTTCCACAGACGTCGTCGTCGGCTACGGCTACCCGGACTACCGGTCGTGACGGCGCCCCACGCCCCGCGCCCTGCATAGGATCGCGCCCATGGAGGAAGGCCCCGGGCAGGACGCCCCCGTCACGCGGCGCAGGGTCCTCGCCCTCGGCGCGGGCGGGGTCGCCGTCCTCCTCGCCGGAGGCGCCGGCCTGGCGGGCTCGCGCTCCGGCGGCCGGGCGGCGGGCGCCCGTGCTCCCGGCTCCCCGTCCGCCGGGACGTTCAATCCCTCTCTGGCCTCCGCCGTCCTCGCCAATCGCGCCGCGGCCGTCCGCCAAGGCGACCGCATGGCGTTCCTCGCCACGGTGGGCAACGCCCCCGCCGCCTTCCAGGACACCCAGTCCCGCATGTACGGGAACCTCCGGAAGCTTCCCCTGGAAGGCTGGCGGGAGCGCGTCGTCCGCGTCGAGACCGTGGACGGCGAGACCGCCGTCGTCCGCGTCGAGGCGCGCTACAGGCTGCGCGGCTTCGACCGGAGCGACGTGGCCCGCACCCGCTACCTCACGCTGGCCCCGCGGGGCGGGGCGTGGACGATCGTCGGCGACGGGACGTCCCGCGGCCTCGCCGACGACACCGACATCTGGGACTGCGGCCCCCTGACGGTGGTCAGGGGCCGCACGAGCCTGGTCGTCGGCGACGGCGCCGGCCTCGACGGCATCGCCCGGCGGCTGGACGCGGCCGTCCCGGTCGTGACGTCCGTGGTCGGCACGGGGTGGGCGCGGCGGGTCGTCGCGCTCGTCCCCGCCGACGCGACCGTCGCCTCCGCGCTCGCCGGCCCCGGGCAGAGCCTCGGCCAGATCGCCGCGCTCGCCGCCGTCGCCCCGGCCGCCGGGGGCGGTCGCGGCGAGGACCGCGTCATCGTCTCCCCCGGCACCTTCGGCCGCCTCAACGAGCTGGGCCGCGACGTCGTCCTCGCCCACGAGCTGACCCACGTCGCCACCGGCGGCGCCCGCGACGGGCGCACCCCGCTGTGGCTGATCGAGGGCTTCGCGGACTACGTCGGCTACCGGCGCGTCAAGATCAGCACCCGGTCGGCGGCGGGCGAGCTGCGCCGCGAGGTCTCCGCCGGGCGCACGCCCTCCGCGCTGCCCTCCGCCGACGCGTTCGCCGGCGGCTCCCCCCGCCTCTCCCAGGCCTACCAGGAGGCCTGGCTCGCCTGCCGGATGGTCGCCGACCGGTACGGTGAAGCGGCGCTGGTGCGGCTCTACCGGGCCGCCGGGCGCGCCCCGGAGGCCGCGGCGCTGCGCGACGTGCTCGGCCTGACGCGGGAGCGCTTCACCGCACTGTGGCGCGACTACGTGAAGGAGGAGCTCGCATGAGCGAGGCGGAGACCGACGAGGACCGCGCCGGGGACTCCGCCGCCGGAACCCCCGGCGCCGCCCCCGCGCGCCGGCCCCGGATCGCCGCCGCCGTCGCCGCCGCCGTGCTCTTCGCCGGGGTCGCGACCGTGCTCGCGCGAACCACTCCGTGGAATCCGCTCCCCGGGCACGTCCCCGGCGGGCGGGTGGAACCCGATCCCGCGCTGGACTTCACCCCCGCCGAGATCGCCCGCTCCCGGGCGTTCGACTCGGCCGTCAACCCGCCCGCCTACACCGGGCTCCTCGTCGGCCTCGCCCTGATCCTGGTGCTGGGCCTCACGCCGCTGGGCGCCCGGTTCATCGGCTGGGCCACCGCGAGAACCCGCCGCCGGCCGCTTCGGATCATCCTCGGAACCATGGCCCTGACCACGCTGCTGCGCGTCGCCGGGCTCCCGTTCCACATCTGGAGCGAGTCCGTGCTGCGCCGGTACGGGCTGTCCACGCAGAGCTGGCCCGCATGGCTCGTCGACCAGGCGAAGTCCCTCGCCGTCACGTGGGTCATCTACACGATCGCCCTGCTGCTCCTCTACGCCCTCATCCGCCGCTTCCCGCGCCACTGGTGGGCCGGCGCCGCCGCGGGCGGGTTCGTCCTCGTCGTCTTCGCCTCGTTCGTCTACCCGCTCGCCGTGGAGCCCGTGTTCAACAAGTTCCACTCGCTGCCGGCGGGGCGGTTGCGCACCGACCTGCTGGCGATGGCCGAGCGGGACGGCGTGCCCGTCGAGGACGTCCTCGTCGCGGACGCCTCCCGCCGGACGACGTCCCTGAACGCCTACGTGTCCGGGTTCGGCTCCACGCGCCGCATCGTCCTCTACGACACGCTGCTGAAGTCGCCGCCCGCCCAGGTCGAGTCCATCGTCGGGCACGAGCTCGGCCACGCCAAGCGCGACGACGTGCTGTGGGGCACGCTCGTCGGCGCGCTCGGAGTGGCGGGGGCCATGTGCCTGCTGTACCTGCTGATGACGTCCCCGCGCCTGCTGCGGCGCGCCGGACTCGATCCCGGCGGGCCCGGCGCCGGCGGGACCGGGCCGGACGCGCGCCGCGGCGGTGCGGCGGCCGACCCGAGGTCCATCGCGCTCCTCCTCGCGCTCGTGACCGCCGGGACGACGCTCGCCGCCCCTGTCCAGAACCTCGTGAGCCGCCGCATCGAGGCCCGCGCCGACGCGCACGCGCTGGACCTCACCCGCGACCCCTCGACCTTCGTGTCGATGCAGCACGCGCTGTCCGTCCGCAACATCTCCGACCTGGACCCCGACGCCGCGGAGTACCTGCTGTGGCTCACGCACCCCTCGGCCCCCGACCGGATCGCCATGGCCCGCGACTGGGCGCGCCTGCACCGCGTCCAGGTCCCGCCGCCGCTCCGCTAGCCGCGGCTCAGTTGCCCTCGGCCCGCTGCTTCTCGGGCGCCTTGGGCCGGGCGCCCTGCTGCGCCGACAGGGTCGCGGCGTCCACGTGCGCGGCCGTCGTGACCGACCGCTTCAGCGCGCTGCCCTTCACCCAGTCCTGCCACTTCACCTGCCAGTACCCCCAGCCGTTCTCCGGCTCCAGCTGCCGGTCGCTGCCGGTCACCGTGATGGGGTCGCCGCGCTGGGAGAGGTTGTAGAACCACTTGGCGTTGGACGGGCTGACGTTGATGCAGCCGTGGCTGACGTTCTCGCTCCCCTGCGATCCCACCGACCACGGCGCGCTGTGCACGTACTCGCCGCTGTCGGAGATGCGCACCGACTTGTAGACGGTGAGGCTGTAGTACCCGGCGCAGCCGGGGCCGCAGCCGTCCCACTCCGACGTCATGATGGTCGGGTCCTCCTTGCCCATGGCGAGGTGGACCCCGTTGGTGGTGGTGTACTTGCGCTCTCCGCCCTTCCCCATGCTCGTCGGGATGGTGCGGGCCTTCTTGCCGTTGATCCGGACGACCATCTTGTGGCTGTCCTCGCCGGCGGTGGAGACGTGCGAGTCGCCGACCTTGAAGTCGACGCCGTAGTCCTTCCCGCCGTACACGCCCTGCCCGGTGCGCACGCCGCTCAGGTGCGCCCGGAACGACACCTTCGTGTGGGCCGGCCAGTAGCTCTTCGTCCGGAACACCGCCTCCTGGCTGCCGAACCAGCTCCAGCCGCCCTCGACGGTCCTGTCGGCGGTGACCTCCAGCGCCCGCTCGACCGCCGCCCGGTCCTTCACCGGACGGGCGAAGTGCATGATGATCGGGATGCCGACGCCGACGGTCTCCCTGTTGAACGGCGCCTCGATCGTGACGTCGTTGGTCTTCTTCACCACGGCCGTGGAGAAGCCGCTGCGGACCGTGCGGGTCCTGCCGTCCCGGCCGAGGGCGGTGGCGTCGACCGTGTACGCCGTGCCCGGCTTCAGCGTCCACCGGGACCGCCACCGCGTCCTGTCGGCGCTCAGGTCCCCCTCGACCACGCCGTCCTTCGTCGCCACCGTCACGTTCTCGATCGTGCCCTGCCGCGCCTCCACGGCGATGGGGCTGTCCGGCCGCAGCTTCCCGCCGCCTCCGGCCGGCGACACCGCGAGCTTCACCTCGTCCTTGCCGGCCGGCCCGACGCTTCCCGAACACGCCGCGGCACCCCCGCCGACGAGCACGCCGCCGACGACGAGCACGGCCGTGTACCGCCCCCGGTCTCCCGGCCTTGAGCCACTCACCCGCATGTGGACCCCCCGGTCGTTCCACTGGGCGATCTGTCGTTTTCCAGCCCGGTCGCTGGAAAGGCGCCCAGTATGTTCGAAAGGGCCGGTACCCGCTAAAAAGCGGACACCGGCCCCCGATGGGGTTCTTTTACTGATCAGTGGGCGAAATGACCCCGGTAGTACTCGAACACCAGACCGACGGACGTGAGGATCGCCGCGGCGGCGCCGAGGATCACCAGCCACCAGCCGAACACGACGCCGAGCGCCACGGCCGTGGCCGAGAGCGCCACGAACAGCGGCCACCAGCTGTGCGGGCTGAAGAAGCCCAGCTCGCCGGCCGCGTCCGCGATCTCGCCCTCCGGGTCGTCCTCGTACAGCGGGCCCGCGTTCGCGCGCTCGAGGCGCCGGACCGTGAAGTGGATGTAGAACCCGATGAGCCCGGCGAGGCCGACCGCGAGCGCGAGCGCCGTCGTGCCCGTCCAGTCGTTGGACCAGAGCCAGTAGACGACGTCGGTGGCGAGGAAGAAGACCGCGCACCCGTAGAACATGAACGCCTGGACGCGCATCGGCTACTCCCCCTTCGCCCCGGCCAGCTCGCCCTTGGCACCCACGTGCGGGTGGTGCAGGTCGAACGCCGGCCGCTCGGAACGGATCTTCGGGATCGAGTTGAAGTTGTGCCGCGGCGGCGGGCAGGAGGTCGCCCACTCCAGCGAGTTGGAGTAGCCCCACGGGTCGTCGACCTCGACGCGCGTGCCCCGCTTCCACGTGATGTAGAGGTTGTAGAAGAACGGCAGCATCGAGGCACCGAGGATGAACGAGAAGATGCTGGAGATCTCGTTCAGCCCGTGGAACTCGCTCGGGTAGTCCGCGTACCGGCGCGGCATGCCCGCGGCGCCCAGCCAGTGCTGGAGCAGGAACGTGCCGTGGAAGCCGATGAACAGCAGCCAGAAGTGAATCTTGCCGAGGGTGTCGTTCAGCATCTTGCCGGTGAACTTCGGCCACCAGAAGTAGAAGCCGGCGAACATCGCGAACACCACGGTGCCGAACACGACGTAGTGGAAGTGCGCCACGACGAAGTAGGAGTCCGACAGCTGGAAGTCCATCGGCGGCGACGCCAGGATGACGCCGGTGAGCCCGCCGAACAGGAACGTCACGAGGAAGCCCAGCGACCACAGCATCGGCGACTCGAACGTCAACTGCCCTCGCCAGATGGTCCCCACCCAGTTGAAGAACTTCACCCCCGTGGGAACGGCGATGAGGAACGTCATGAAGGAGAAGAACGGCAGCAGCACCTGGCCGGTGACGAACATGTGGTGCGCCCACACGGTGATGGACAGGCCCGCGATGGTGATGGTCGCGAAGACCAGGCCGATGTAGCCGAAGACGGGCTTGCGGCTGAACACCGGGAGGATCTCGGTCACGATGCCGAAGAACGGCAAGGCGATGATGTAGACCTCCGGATGCCCGAAGAACCAGAACAGGTGCTGCCACAGCAGCGCCCCGCCGTGCGCGGCGTCGAAGATGTGCGCGCCGAGCTTGCGGTCGGCCTCCAGCGCCAGCAGCGCGGCGGCGAGGACCGGGAACGCCAGCAGGACCAGGATCGAGGTCAGCAGCGCGTTCCAGGTGAAGATCGGCATCCGGAACATCGTCATGCCCGGCGCCCGCATGCACAGGATCGTGGTGATGAAGTTGACCGCGCCCATGATGGTGCCGAAGCCCGACATCGCCAGGCCCATCACCCACATGTCGCCGCCGACGCCCGGCGAGCGGACCGCGTCCGACAGCGGGGCGTAGGCGAACCAGCCGAAGCTGGCCGCGCCGCCCGGGGTCAGGAAGCCCGCGATGACGATCAGGCTGCCGAACAGGAACAGCCAGTACGCCAGCATGTTCAGCCGGGGGAACGCCACGTCGGGGGCGCCGATCTGCAGCGGCATGATGACGTTGGTGAAGCCCGCGAACAGCGGCGTCGCGAACATCAGCAGCATGATCGTGCCGTGCATGGTGAACAGCTGGTTGTACTGCTCGTTGCTGACGAACTGCAGCCCCGGCTCGAACAGCTCCATCCGGATCAGCAGCGCGAGCACGCCGCCGAACAGGAACATCACGAACGAGGTGATCAGGTAGAGGTAGCCGATCACCTTGTGGTCGGTGGACGACATCCAGGAGGCGATGATGCGCCCCTTGCTCGTCCGCGGCGCGGCGATCGGCGCGCTCGGTGCGTGACTCGTGGCGGTCACTTGGCACCTCCCGCGGCCAGTGCTTGCTTCGAATCGGCGATGAACTTCTGGTACTGCTCGGGCGTCACGACCTTGAGCTGGAACAGCATCCGGCTGTGGTCGACGCCGCAGAGCTCGGCGCAGCGGCCCTCATAGGTGCCGAGCTTGTTCGCCGTGAACTCGAACTCGTTGGTGTAGCCCGGCATGACGTCCTTCTTGTAGATCAGTGCCGGCACCCAGAACGAGTGGATGACGTCGTTGGCGTGCAGCCGCACCCGCACCGTCTTGCCCGAGGGGATCGTCATCACCGGCTTGGCGGGAGCGGGCCCGTTCGGGGCGACGGGCTGGCCGACGACGGAGGCGACCGTCCTCTCCTTGCCCGCGGCGTCCTTCTCCTTGTAGTCGAACTGCCAGCTCCACTGGAAGCCGATCACGTCGACGACCACCGCGGGGTCCTTGGTGGTCTTCTCGACGAAGTTCTCGTCCCTCGCGGTGAAGTAGAACAGGACCGCGATGATGACGAACGGGACCGCCGTGTAGAGGATCTCGATCGGCATGTTGTAGCGGACCTGCGGCGGCAGATCGTTGGAGCGCTTGCGGTGGAACAGCACCGCCCAGATGATCAGGCCCCAGACCACGGCCCCGACCGCGAACGCCGCGATCCAGGAGCCCTGCCAGAGCTTCAGCATGCGCTCGCCCTGGACGCTGATCGGCTCGGGCATGCCCAGGCGGCTACCGCTGCACGCGGTCGCGGAGAGCGCCAGCAGCCCTAGCGCGCCGGCGCTTTTCAATGCGCGGCGACTGCGCACAGGCGTACGCCGCTCCCTAGAGCGGGTCGGACTCACGGAATGCCTTCCCCACGGATGAAGCCCGGTCGGCCGGGCGGAGAGATCAGTGATTACACGTGTGGTGGACACCCTAGCGCGAGGGTCGCGCGAACCCCCGATCGGGTGCCCGGTTAGTGTTCTCACGTGGCAGGACCGAGCGATCCAGGCGGCTACTTCGACGCCGCGTCAACCGAGCCGCCGCATCCGGCGGCGCGCGCCGCGCTGATCGAGGCGCTGGACGCGGCCTGGGCCGATCCCGCACGGCTGTACGGGGCGGCCCGCGGCACCCGGATGCTGCTCGACCGGGCACGCGCGCGTGTCGCCGGCGTCCTGGGCGCCCGTGCCGACGAGGTGTCGTTCACGTCGTCGGGCACCCAGGCGGTGCACCTGGCGGTCCTCGGGGGGCTCCAGGCGCGCCGGCGCACCGGGCGGCACCTGGTGGCGAGCGCCGTCGAGCACTCCAGCGTCCTGCACGCCGCCGAGCTGCACGAGCGAGACGGCGGCGAGGTCACCCTCGTCGGCGTCGACCGCACCGGCCGCGTCGACGCCGCGGAGTTCGCGGCGGCGCTGCGCCCCGACACCGCGCTGGCCTGCCTGCAGTCGGCCAACCACGAGGTCGGCACCCTCCAGCCCGTCGAGGAGGTCGGGCGGGCCTGCCGCGCGGCCGGCGTGCCGCTGTTCGTCGACGCGGCGCAGTCCCTCGGGCGGGCCGACGTCCCCGGCGGGTGGTCGCTCCTCGCCGGAAGCGCCCACAAGTGGGGCGGGCCCGCCGGCGTCGGCGTGCTCGCCGTCCGCAAGGGCACCCGGTGGCGCTCGCCGCTGCCGGACGACGAGCGCGAGGCGCGCCGGGTCCCCGGGTTCGAGAACGTCCCCGCGATCGCGGCGGCCGCGGCCGCGCTGACGGCCTACCGCGCCGACATGGCGGCCGACGCTCCGCGCGTCTCCGCTCTGGTGGACCGCATCCGGACGGAGGTGCCGCGGAGCGTCCCCGACGTCGAGGTGATCGGCGACCCGGTCCGCCGGCTCCCCCACCTGGTGACGTTCTCCTGCCTGTACGTGGAGGGGGAGGCGCTGCTGACCGAACTCGACCGGCTGGGTTTCGCCGTTTCCTCCGGCAGCTCCTGCACTGCGGATACGCTGCGTCCGAGCCATGTGCTGGAGGCGATGGGGGTGATTACGCATGGGAACGTGCGGGTATCGCTGCCGCGAGGCGTCGGGTCGGAGGATGTCGGCCGCTTCCTCACCGTGCTTCCCGACGCCGTCGCCCGCCTCCGCCGGGCGACGATGAACACCTTCGAGACAGGGAGGCGGTCGCGCCCATGAGGTTCCGAGGCCGCGCCAGGACCGTCACACCGCCCGCCGACGCGCCGCCGCCCCCCGCGGAGCCGGAGGGGCCGCCGCCCGTGCTCGTCATCGACGCGCTCGGCCGCAAGTGCCCCATCCCGATCATCATGCTGGCCGAGCGGATCCGGGAGGTCCCGGTCGGGCAGGTCGTCGCCGTCCTCGCCGACGACGCCGCCGCCCGCACCGACATCCCCGCCTGGTGCCGCATGAAGTCCCAGGACTTCGTCCGCGAGGAGACCCTCCGGCAGGGCGGCTGGGGCTTCCACATCCGCCGCACCTACTAGGCGCGCGCAAGGCCGAGGACACGCGGAAGGCCGCGCCGGAGCGGCGCGGCCTTCCGATGTGCCCGTGTCAGGGGCGCGGCTACGGGGTCGGGCAGACGACGTGCGGCTCGATGTCGGCCGCGGCGTCGGCGCCGTAGGCGGCCGCGAAGCGGTCGAGGAACGCCCGGCGCCCGAGGGTGTACTCCTGCGGGCCGGCGGCTTCGAGGGCGTGCGCGGCGATGGCGTTGCCGACCTGGGCGGCGCGTTCGAGCGGCAGGTCCCAGGCGGTCGCCGAGAGGAAGCCGGCGCGGAACGCGTCGCCGACGCCGGTCGGGTCGACGACGGAGTCGACCTGGACGCAGGGGACGTGGACGCCCTCCTCGCCCTCGCGGTCGATGACGACGCCCTTGGCGCCGAGGGTGGTGACGCGGACGCCGACGCGGGAGAGGATCTCCTCCCCCGACCAGCCCGTCTTCTCCTCCGCCAGGGCCTTCTCGTACTCGTTGCTGAACAGGTAGGCGGCGCCGTCGATGAGGCGGCGGACGTCGGCGCCGTCCATCCGGGCGAGCTGCTGGGAGGGGTCGGCGGCGAACGGGATGCCGCGGTCGCGGCACTCGTCGGTGTGCCGCAGCATCGCCTCCGGGTCGTTCGGGCTCACCACGACGAGGTCGAGGCCGCCGACGCGGTCGGCCACGGGCCGCAGCTCGATGGAGCGGGCCTCGCTCATCGCGCCGGCGTAGAACGTGGCGATCTGGTTCTGGTCCTGGTCGGTGGTGCACAGGAACCGCGCCGTGTGGTGGATCTCGGACACGTGCACCGAGGCGGTGTCGACCGTGTGCCGTTCGAGCCAGGAGCGGTAGTCGGCGAAGTCGTCACCGACGGAGCCGACGAGGATGGACTCCTTGCCGAGACTGCCCATGCCGAAGCAGATGTTGGCGGCGATGCCGCCGCGGCGGATCTCCAGCTCGTCCACCAGGAAGGACAGCGAGACCCGGTGGAGCTGGTCGGGCAGGAGCTGGTCGGTGAACCTTCCGGGGAAGGTCATCAGATGGTCGGTCGCAATGGAACCGGTCACGGCGATGCGCACGGCGTCGCTCTCCTCGTCGTGGTCGTCCGGCTGTTTCACCGGCTGTTCGAACCCGTCAGGCTACCCACCATCGCACCACACATCACCGCCGCACGACAGTTCGCCGCGGGACGCCCGCAGGGCAGCATCGAGGGGCGGCCCCGACCACGGGTCCGGACCGCCCCTCCTGTGCTCGACGCTCGACCGCCGCGCGCTCGGCGCGCGTCAGTTGAAGGAGTCGCCGCAGGCGCAGGAACCCGACGCGTTCGGGTTGTCGATCGTGAAGCCCTGCTTCTCGATCGAGTCGACGAAGTCGATCGTGGCGCCCGTGAGGTAGGGCGCGCTCATCCGGTCGACGCGCACCGACAGGCCGCCGAAGTCCTGGATCTGGTCGCCGTCCATCTCGCGCTCGTCGAAGAAGAGCTGGTAGATCAGACCGGAGCAGCCGCCCGGCTGCACGGCGACACGCAGCGCAAGGTCATCGCGGCCCTCCTGCTCAAGCAGGCCCCTGGCCTTCTCGGCGGCGGCGTCGGTGAGGACGACGCCCTGCTGCGTGGTCTCCTGCGTGGTCTCGCCTGAAACCGTCATGTGTTCAGCTCCCGGGTCTCGCTGCGCCGCGCTAGCGGCGGACTGTCGCTTGTCCTCGAAGACGTCTGTGCCTCTTCCCGTAGGACAACGTACCTCGCCACATGGCCATTCCGCTTCTCGGCCGTCTTTAACGCCCCGGACGGGTGCGGTCTACGTCACACCGCCAACCCCCCGCCGCGTATGCCATCATTAGTCGTCAAAGCGACGATAAGTCCCGTCGCGAAGGGAGACCGCCGTGACCACCCCAGTGCGCGACCTACCGCTGCTGCTGCTCGGCAGCGGCGCCGACCCCGCGAGCGAACGCGGCGTGGACTGCCCCGGCGAGCTGCCGGCGGCGTCCGACCCCGCCCTCGTCGAGCGGGCCCGCGCCGCCCAGGCGGCGCGCGGCGACCGCGTGTTCGTGCTCGGACACCACTACCAGCGTGACGAGGTCATCCAGTTCGCGGACGTGACCGGCGACTCGTTCAAGCTGGCCCAGCGGGCCGCGGCCCGCCCCGAGGCGCCCTACATCGTGTTCTGCGGCGTCCACTTCATGGCCGAGTCGGCCGACATCCTGACCGCCGCCCACCAGCGGGTGATCCTGCCCGACCTCGGCGCGGGCTGCTCGATGGCCGACATGGCGACCTTCGACCAGGTCGAGGAGTGCTGGGAGGTCCTGGAGGACGCCGGGATCGCCGACGACGTCGTCCCCGTGACCTACATGAACTCCTCCGCCGACATCAAGGGGTTCGTCGGGCGGCACGGCGGGGTGGTGTGCACCTCGTCCAACGCCAAGCGCGCCCTCGACTGGGCCTACGGCAAGGGCAAGAAGGTCCTGTTCCTGCCCGACCAGCACCTCGGCCGCAACACCGCCGTCCTGGAGATGGGCTTCTCCCTGGACGACTGCGTCGTCTACAGCCCGCACCGCCGCGAGGGCGGCCTCACGCACCGGCAGCTGCGGGACGCCAGGATGATCCTGTGGAGGGGCCACTGCTCGGTGCACGGCCGGTTCACCAAGGAGTCGGTGGACGACGTCCGCGCGCGGGTGCCGGGGGTCAACGTCCTCGTGCACCCCGAGTGCCGGCACGAGGTCGTCACGGCCGCCGACCAGATCGGCTCGACCGAATACATCATCAAGGCGATCGAGGCCGCCGAGCCCGGATCGTCCTGGGCCGTGGGGACGGAACTGAACCTCGTGCGGAGACTGGCGAACGCCCACCCGGACAAGAACGTGATGTTCCTCGACAAGACCGTCTGCTACTGCTCGACGATGAACCGGATCGACCTGCCGCACCTGGTGCTGACGCTGGAGTCGCTGGTCGCGGGGAAGGTCGAGAACGTCATCGAGGTGGACGAGGAGACCGCGCACCACGCCCGCGCCGCCCTCGACCAGATGCTCGCCCTGCCCTGACCGGGCGCGGCCGGCCGCCGGACGGGATCACAGGCCGGGGGCGCCCCAGACGGGGAACCACCGGCCGAGGTCCTGCTCGAACCGCAGGTCCGCGCCGATCGCGCCGCGCACCTGGAGTTCGAGCGCGTTGTCGCGCTTGTCTCCGGGGAGCGGCGCGAAGGGGTAGAACGTCCCGCGCTTGTAGAGGTAGACGAGTGCGAGGCGGCGGCCGTCGGGGCCCTTGAACCCGACCAGGGAGCACAGCAGGTGCGGGCCGAACCCGCCCGCCTCCAGCGTCGCGTTCACCGCGTGCAGGTCCGTGACGAGATCGGGCAGCTGGTCGGGGCGCTGCTCGGCGAGCAGCCACGTGTAGCCGTAGCCGTCGGTGCTGATCTGGACCTTGGGGCCCTCGTCGGCGTCCAGCAGCTCCTGGACGTCGGCCTGGAGGCGCGCGAACGCGCCGCCCTCGGCCGCGCGGAAGCACACCGATCCGAGCCCGGTCGGGGTGAAGCCCGTCGCCGCCTCCAGGGTGACGGCCGCGGTCGACAGCCCGAAGATCTGGTCGAGGTCGGGTTTGGCCGGCTTGGACCGGCCGAGCAGGGTGTCCAGGAACCCCACGGATCACACTCCCCTGCTGAGCTGCTCGGAGATCTTCGACAGCTGCGCGAGCCGCCGGTCCAGCGACGGGTGGGTGGAGAACAGCGCGGAGACGCTGACCCCCCTGCCGAGCGCCGGGGTGAAGAAGAAGGCGTTGAACGCCTGCGAGGAGCGCAGGTCGCTGGTCGGGATCCGCGCGATCTCGCCGCTGACCTTCGTCAGCGCGCTGGCCAGGGCGGAGGGGCGCCCGGTCAGCAGCGCGGCGGCGCGGTCGGCCGACAGCTCGCGGTAGCGCGACAGGGCCCGGGTGAGCAGGAAGCTGACCGCGTAGGCGAGCGCGCTGGCCGCGACGACGGCCAGCAGGATCAGCCCGGTGTTCTGGTCGTTGCTGCGGCGCCCGAACCCGCCCCACAGCCCCCACTGGAGCCCGAACCGGGTGATCAGGCCGGCGAGGATGCCGAGGAACGAGGCGATCGTCATGACCGCGACGTCCTTGTGCGCGACGTGCGCCATCTCGTGCGCGAGCACGCCCTCCAGCTCGACCGGGTCGAGCCGGCGCAGCAGGCCGGTGGTCACGCAGACCACGGCCTTCTTCTGGTTGCGGCCGGTGGCGAACGCGTTCGGCACGTCGGTGTCGGCGATCGCGACCCGCGGCTTCGGGGCGTCCGACATCGCGCAGATGCGGTCGATGACGCCGTGCAGCTCGGGCGCCTCCTGGGGGGAGACCACCCGGCCGTGCATGGCGAACAGCGTCATGCGGTCGGAGAAGAAGTACTGGGCGAGGAGGAACAGCACCGCGACGACCAGCGCGACGCCGGCCCAGTTCGGCACGAAGACGAAAAATGCCCCCACGAAGACGACGTACACCAGCCCCAGCAGGAACATCGTCACGAGCATCCGCGATGTCAGCCCCCGGTCGGAGGCGTAACGCGTTCTGGCCATCCGGCCACCCCCAGTCCTTACTGCTCTTCACTTGGACGAACGTCCAAGGCGCGGGTTTTGTGCCCGGATGTCCATAACGCGGCCCGGGCCCGCGCGGCCGGGGTCGTCCCGGAGGACGGCCCGAGCCCGCAGCCGGTCAGTCCGGGATGAGCCCCTCGTCGCCCAGCATGGAGCGCACCTCGTCGATGTGCGCGTCCGCCGGGGGCAGGATCAGCTCGGACGGCTCCAGGCTGTCGGGCGGAAGCGGCCTGCCCACCTTGCGGACGTTGTCCAGCAGGGCGTGCAGGGCGGCGCGGAACGCGGTCTCGTCGCCCGACTCGATCGCCGCCTCCAGCTCGGCGTCGAGGGAGTTGAGCGAGGACAGGTCGCCCTCGGCCACGTCGAGCTGGCCCTCGCCCATCAGACGAACGATCACTGGGCACCCCCGGGGTTCTGCGGCCACGGAGCCTGCTGGGGGGTGTCCTGCTGCTGGTGCTGCGGCTGGGCGGTCGGCGAGCCCTGGTTCAGCTCCTTGGGCGCGGGGCCCTGGCCGAGTTCGGCCTTGAGGCGCTCCAGCTCCAGGTCGACGCCGGGGCCGGAGCCCATCCGGTCGAGCTCGGCCTGGATGTCGTCCTTGGGACCGGAGAAGTCCTCCAGGGCGCCGGAGGCCAGCAGCTCGTCGATCGCGCCGGCGCGGGCCTTCATCGTGTCGGTCTTCTCCTCGGCGCGCTGGATCGCCAGGCCGACGTCGCCCATCTCCTCGGAGATGCCGGAGAACGCCTCGTTGATCTTGGTCTGCGCCTCGGCGGCCGTGTAGGTCGCCTTGATCGTCTCCTTGCGGGTGCGGAAGGAGTCGACCTTGGCCTGCAGCCGCTGGGAGGCGAGCGTGAGCTTCTCCTCCTCGCCCTGCAGCTGCTGGTACTGCCCGCGCAGGTCGTTGAGCTGGCTCTCCAGGCCGGAGCGGCGGGTCAGCGCCTCGCGGGCGAGGTCCTCGCGGCCCACCTGCAGCGCCTTCTTGCCCTGGTCGGTCAGCTTGCTCTGCTGCTGCTCGAGCTGGTTGATCTGCAGTTCGAGACGCTTGCGCGAGGTGGCGACGTCGGCGACCCCGCGACGGACCTTCTGCAGCATCTCCAGCTGGCGCTGGTAGGAGTAATCGAGGGTCTCCCGAGGGTCTTCCATCCGGTCCAGGGCCTTGTTCGCCTTGGACTTGAAGATCATCGACATTCGCTTCATCACGCTCATCGCGCGGCGCCGGTCCCTTCGTGCTGTCGCCTCAGTCGTGAACTGGGCTCAATGACCACTGCTGGGGTTCTTATCACCCTACGCGTTAACGCGCGAGGCAGCCACGATGTTCGCAGCCGGTAGGCTGATCCCTGTGTTCAAGCGTCGTACCCCGGAGGCCCCGCCGGATCCTCCTCAGGTAGTAAAGCCCGGCGGCAAGGGCCGTCCCACGCCCAAGCGCAGCGAGGCCGAGAAGCGCCGCCGGCAGCCGATCACGGCTCCGGCGACCCGCAAGGAGGCCTACAAGAAGGTGCGGGAGCGGCAGGCCGTCGACCGCGCCAAGGCGCGCGAGGGCATGGCCAAGGGCGACGAGAAGCATCTGCTCAAGCGCGACCGGGGCCCCGTGCGCCGGCTGGCCCGCGACTACGTCGACTCGCGCCGCACGGTCGGCTCCTACCTGATGTACGCGATGTTCGCGATCGTGCTGCTCAGCCTCCTGCCGATCCCGGCGGCCCGGCTGCTGGTCCTGTTCGCGCCGCCGCTGCTGCTCGTGGTGGTGTTCGCGGAGGGCTTCCTGCTGAGCCGCGGCATCAAGCGGCTCGCCGCCGAGCGCTACCCCGGCGAGGACGCCAAGGGCGTCGGCATGTACGCCGCGATGCGCGCGATGCAGATCCGCCGGCTGCGGATCCCGAACCCGCGGGTGCGCCTCGGCGAGAAGGACAAGGTCTGAGCGCGGGTACGGGCGAGGCCGGGGCCTGAGGGCCGGCTCCGGGACCGCGCCCGGCGGAGGCGTCCGCCACGCGCCGCACGCGCGGGGCGGGGCTAGGGTCGGGGCCATGGAGTTCCGAAACCTGGGCCGGAGCGGTCTGAAGATCAGCGAGATCGCGTACGGCAACTGGCTCACCCACGGCTCTCAGGTCGAGGAGGACGCGGCGCGCGCCTGCGTGCGGGCCGCCCTCGACGAGGGCGTGACCACGTTCGACACCGCCGACGTCTACGCCGGCACGCGCGCCGAGGAGGTGCTCGGGCGGGCGCTGAAGGGGCAGCGCCGCGAGGGGCTGGAGATCTTCACCAAGGTCTACTGGCCGACGGGTCCCGGGGTGAACGACCGTGGCCTCTCCCGCAAGCACGTCTTCGAGTCGATCCACGGCTCCCTGCGCCGCCTCGGGACCGACTACGTGGACCTGTACCAGGCCCACCGGTTCGACTACGAGACCCCGCTGGAGGAGACCCTCCGGGCCTTCGACGACCTCGTCCGGCAGGGCAAGGTCCTCTATGTCGGGGTGTCGGAGTGGCGGGCCGAGGAGATCGAGCGCGCCCTGAAGATCGCCGACGAGATGGGCTTCGACCGGATCGTCTCCAGCCAGCCGCAGTACTCGATGCTGTGGCGGGTCATCGAGGAGGAGGTCGTCCCGCTCTGCGAGCGCGAGGGCGTCGGCCAGATCGTCTGGTCGCCGATCGCGCAGGGCGTCCTGACCGGCAAGTACAAGCCGGGGCAGCCCCTTCCGGAGGGGTCGCGCGCCACCGACGACAAGGGCGGCGCCGACATGATCAAGCGCTACCTGGACGACGACCTGCTGACCCGCGTGCAGAACCTGCGGCCGGTCGCGGACGACCTCGGCCTGTCGATGGCGCAGCTCGCGATCGCCTGGACCCTGCAGAACCCGAACGTCTCGGCGGCGATCGTGGGCGCGTCCCGCCCCGAGCAGGTCGCCGACAACGTGCGGGCGGCCGGGGTGAAGCTGGACGCCGACGTGATGAAGCGGATCGACGAGATCCTCGGCGACACCGTCATCCGCGACCCGGCCAAGACCGTCAGCCCGCGCAGGCGCCCCTGAGCCCGGCGGGCATCACCGGGGGCCGCGGAGCGCGACGCTTCGCGGCCCTCTCTCTTCCCGGCCGGTCACTCCGGGTCGTGCAGGCTCATCCCGTACACGATCGTGTCGCCGTCCAGGAGGGTCACCTTGTCGACCTCCTCGGTGCGCAGCCCCCGCCAGTTCTCCCCCAGCCAGCTCTCCGCGTCCGCCTGGGTGGAGAAGGTCTCCTCCGACATGCCGATCGTCCGCCCGTCGGCCTTCTCCAGCCGCCAGCTCCACGCCATCGCCCTCGACCTCCCTCGTCGCGGTGAGACTAGCCGGTCAGGCGGCGGCCTCAATGGCGCGGCGCAGCGCGTCCGGGCTCTCGGTGTCGGACTGGGCGAGCGTCCGCCCGTTGACCCGCACGCTGGGCGTCCCCTGGATACCGGACGATATGTAGCCCTGGCTGACGGTCTTCACGCCGGCGGCGTGGCGCTGGTTCTTCACGCACGACGTGAAGTCGTCGCCGGTGAGCCCCAGCGGCTCCGCGTAGGAGAGCAGGTCCTGGGTCAGGTAGCCGGTGGCGTTCTCGTTCTCGGGCTGATGGGCGTAGAGGGCGTCCTGGTAGGAGAGCCAGTGGGCGCCGTCGGTGACGCAGCGCAGCGCCGCCGCGGCCCGCAGCGAGTTGTCGTGGGCCGGCTGCGTGCCCGCACCGAAGATCAGCATCGGATGGAAGACGACCTTGGCGCGGCCCTCGACGGCCAGCTGCTTGAGCATCGGGTCGTGCCGGCGGTCGAAGGCGCCGCAGGGCGGGCAGGCGAAGTCCTCGTAGATGTCGACGACCGGGGCCGTGACGCCCGGGCGGGCCATGGTGAGGCTCCCGTCCGCGAGGGGCGTGGCCTCGGCGCCGCCGGCGATCTTGCCGACCCTCAGCCGCTCCCCGCCGCCGTCGCCTCCCCCGTCGTCGCCGCCCCGGACGAGGAAGACGAAGACGGCGGCCACCGCGAGCACAAGGACGAGCCCGGCCCCGACCAGCGCGATCACCAGGCCGCCGCCGCGGCGTCCCGGCGGGGGCGCTCCGGGCATGCCGGGCGGGCCCGGCGGCCATCCCGGCGCGGGGCCCGGCGCGGGGCCGCCGGGCGGGAAGGGCGGCGGGCCGTAGGGCGGCTGCTGCCCGCCCTGACCCGGTCGCGGGGGCCAGGGCGCGTTCGGGGGGTTGCCCACCGGGACTCCTCCAGAGGGGGCGTCGTGATCCTTACGGCCGAGGGTAACCGTAGAGTTCGCGGCGGGATGAACATCGAACTTCGCGGCGTCGCCGCCGCACAGGGCTGGCCGGCGCCGGGGTGCCGTTGCGCGTCGTGCGGCCGGCTGCGCGCGGCGGGCGTCCGGCACGAGCCGTTCGCCGCCGCGGTCGACGGCGTCGCGCTGGAGGACCTGCCGCGGACGGACGTGCCCGGCGGGTACGAGGTCCGCGCGCCCGGCGGAGGGCGCGCGCTGGTGGCCGCGGGTCCGGGGGCCAGGCCGGAGCCGTCCGCGGGCGCCGTGTACGACGCCGTGCTGCTGGACATGGCCGGATCGCCGGACCACCTGGGATACCTGCGCCACACGGGGGCCGTGACGCCGGAGACGCGGGTCGTCGCCGTCCACGTCGACCACCGCCTGTCCTCGCCGTCCGAGCTGGAGCGGCGCATGGCCTTCTGGAACCGCTCGGAGCACGGCCCGTTCCGGACGCTGCTCCTCGGCGGAAGCCGGTCGGGCAAGTCCGCCGAGGCGGAGGCGCGCCTGGCCGGGTGCTCGGACGTCCTCTACGTCGCGACCGGCCCCGTCCGCGGCGACGACCCCGAGTGGGCCGAGCGCGTCGCCGCGCACCGTCTGCGCCGCCCGGCGTGGTGGCGCACCGTGGAGACGACCGAGCTCGCCGGCGTGCTCGCGTCGGCGACCGGCCCGGTGCTGGTGGACGGCATCGGCACCTGGCTCGCGGCCGCCATGTCCGAGACGGACGCCTGGGAGGAGCCGGCGCGGGTGGGGCCGCTCGTGGACGGCCTCGTCGCGGCCTGGCGGGGCACGGCGGCGCGGGTCGTCGCGGTGAGCGACGAGGTCGGCCTGTCGCTGGTGCCGACGACGGCGTCCGGGCGCGCGTTCCGGGACGTGCTCGGCCGGGCCAACCAGCGGCTCGCGGCCGAGTCCGAGGAGGCGGCGCTGGTCGTCGCGGGCCGCGTCATGGAGCTCCGGTGACCGTCCCGGACCTCGGATGACCGCCGGCCTGCGGCTGGCGGTGACGCTGCTCACCGTCGTCCCGCTGGGCACGGGCCGGGTCGACCGCGACGCCGCGCGTTCGGCGATGCTGCTCGCCCCCGCCGCCGGGCTGATCCCGGGCGGGGCCGCCGCGCTGGTCCTGCTCGCGGGCGGCCCGCTCGGCCTCTCCGGCCTGCTCGCCGCGGCGCTCGCGGTGGCCGCGTCCGCGGCGGTCACCCGCGCCCTGCATCTGGACGGCCTCGCCGACCTCGCCGACGGCCTCGGCAGCGGGCGTCCCGCCGCCGGGGCACTGGCGATCATGAAGCGGTCCGACATCGGCCCGTTCGGCGTCGTCACCCTGCTGCTGACGCTGATGGTCCAGGTGGCCGCCCTGGCGTCGGCGCCGCACCCCGCCTTCGCCGCGCTCGTCGCCTCGGTCACCGGACGGCTGGCGCTCCCGTGGGCGTGCCGCACGGGCGTGCCGCCGGCGCGGCCCGGCGGCCTCGGGGCCCTGGTGGCGGGCACCGTGCCGGCACGCGCGGCGCTCGCCGCCACGGCCGCCGTCCTGGCGGCCGCGACGACCGCGGGACTGGCCGTAGGCGGCCTCGGCGGCGCCCTGCACGGCGCGGCGGCGGTGGCCGCCGGGCTCGCCGCCGCCCTGCCGGTGCTCCGCCGCGCCGTGCGCCGCCTCGGC
>NZ_JBEUPA010000068.1:0-38928 GCF_040492065.1 Actinomadura sp. NPDC000929
GCGACGTCCACGAGGCGCGCGCCAACGCCGCGCCGCCCGCCCCCGCCCGGCGCGCCGCACCCCCGGAGACCGAGCACCCCCAAGGCGCTGCCCCGCGCACCGCGCCCGCACCGCCGCAACACCGGGAACGCCCCGGCGACGCCCAGGAGACGCGGAGCGACCGGGCGCTGCCCGCCCCGCACCGGCCTCCCGCGCCGCCCGAGATCGAACGCCCCCACGCCGCGGCCGCACCGGCCATGTGGCCGGAGGCGCCCGGCGACGTCCGCGGCGGCGCCTCCTCGTCCGCCGGGCCTACGCGGGTCGAGCGGTTGCCGGATCTGTCGGCGCAGGGCGGCCCCTGGGAGGCCTCGCTCCCTGCTCCGGCGGCGCGGACGTCCGGCCAGTGGAGCGTGCCCTGGGACGGGACGGCATCGCCCGCACAACCCGCACAACCCGCACAGCCCTCGCAGCCCGTCCAACCGGCTCAACCGGCCCAACCGGCTCAGCCGCCGTACCCGGCCGCGCCCGCCGAGGCGGAGAAGCGGAAGGGCAAGCGGCGCTGGCTCGTCGTCGTCGCGGCCATGCTGGTCCTCGTGGCCGGAGTCGTGGCCGGGCAGCTGCTGCGGCCGCCGCCCGACCCGACGGTGCGGATGACCCTCGCGTCGAGCCACACCTTCCCCGGCCAGGCCCCGGCGCTGCCGTGGCCCGCGGTGGGCCAGGCGGTGCTCTACGTGGACGGGGTCGGGACGATGGGCTCGTCCGGCGGGGCGGTGCCGACGCCCACGGCGAGCGTCGCCAAGGTGATGACGGCCTACGTGTACCTGAACGACCACCCGCTGAAGTCCGGCGAGGCGGGGCCGGTGCTGACGGTGTCACCGCAGGCGGCGGCGCAGATCCCGGCGCGCAAGCGGCGCGGCGAGTCGCTGCTCGGAGTCACGGCGAACCAGCGGCTGACGCAGCGCAAGGCCCTGGAGGCCCTGCTCATCATCTCGGCGAACGACGTGGCGCACGAGCTGGCGCGCTGGGACTCCGGGAGCGACCAGGCGTTCGTGGCGAAGATGAACGCCGCGGCGAAGCGCCTCGGCATGACCGGCACGCGCTACACCGACCCGAGCGGCTACCACTCCGGCACCGTCAGCACGGCCGCCGACCAGGTGAGGCTGCTGCGGGCGGCGATGGAGATCCCGGCGTTCACCGAGATCGTGAACAACCGGATGTACGTGCCGGACGGCGGCGGCTCCCCGCGGCAGGGCGGCAACTTCATCCTGGGACGCAACGGCGTGGTCGGCGGCAAGACCGGGTACACGGACGCGGCGGGCGGCAACTACGTGTTCGCCGCGCGCCGGGACGTCGGCGGCACGCAGACCCTGATCGTGGGCGCGGTGATGGGGCAGCGCTCCCCCAGCGCGGCCGACGCCGTCAACACGGCGGAGGGCATCCTCGTCGCGGCCGAGCAGGCCATGGTCGCGGTGCCGCTGGCGCGCCCCGGGCAGAGGGTCGCCTGGCTGGAGGACGGCCTCGGCGGCCGCAAGGCGCTGACCGCCGCGTCGCCGGTGAACGTCGTCGGCTGGCCCGGCCTCACCGTGCCCGTCCGCTTCGACGGCGACCCGCCCGCCGAGCCCGCGCGCGGCACGAAGGCCGGTGTCGTGGAGGCGGGCGCCGCCCGGGTGCCGGTGGAGGTCGGCACGGGACGGCCCCCGTCCATCGTCAAGCGGCTGACGCGCCTCGGCTAGGCGCGTCGGGGGTCACGCGTACAGCGCCGACAGGAAGCGGATCAGCAGGGCCTCGCGGGTGGCGGACGGCAGGGCGTCCAGGATGGCGTTGACCATGGCCATCTCGGGCTCCGCGCCGCCCGCGAGGTCGACGCCGACCGACGCGAGCAGCCCCGCGAATCCGGCGTCGTCGAGGCTGTCGAGGTCCAGGCCGGCGAGCGCGTCGACCAGGCCGGACGGGACGTCCGGCGGCCCGGCGTCGCGGGCGGCCTTCACCGCGTCGGCGAGCGCCGCGAGGAGCGCGTCGACGTCGCTGACTCCGGTGAGCGTGAAGTGCAGGTTCGGCGGGATGCCCTGGTAGGACAGCTGCGGCTGGAAGAACCAGCCGCGTGCGCGGGCCTCGTCGGCGACGACGAACACGTCCAGCGCCGGATCGGTCGAGGCCACGGCGACGAGGGGGGCGGCGGGCTCGCCGAGCACCCGCAGGCCCGGGATCCCGGCGACGCCCGCGGCCAGCCGCTCGGCCGCCGCCATCGCGGACGCGGCGAGGTCGCGGTAGCCGCGGGCGCCGACCGCCATGAGGGTCGCCCACGCCGCGCCCAGCGGCCCGGCGCTCTTGCTGCTCTGCACGCCCGCGTTGATGACGGTGTAGCCGGGCCATTCCGCGGACGCGAAGTAGGCGCGGCGGCGAAGCGACTCGTCCGCGAACAGCACGACCGATGCCCCCTTGGGCGAGTAGCCGTACTTGTGCAGGTCGCAGGACAGGGACGTCACGCCCGGCACGGACAGGTCGAACGGCGGGACGTCCCGTCCGGCGTCGCGCAGCCAGGGCAGCACCCAGCCGCCGACGCAGGCGTCCACGTGGCACGGCACCCCGGCGGACGCCGCGATGGAGGCGATCTCCGGGACGGGGTCCATGACGCCCTGCGGATAGGACGGCGCCGACGCGACGACCAGCACCGTGCGGGGCGTGAGCGCGGCGGCGGTCGCGGCCGGGTCGGCGCGGAACGCGTCGTCGACGGGAACGTGCACGACCTCAAGGCCGAGATAGTGCGCGGCCTTGTGGAACGCGGGGTGCGCGGTCGTCGGCAGGACGATCTGCGGCGTTCCCTCCACCGGCCGGGCGTCCCGCGCCGCCTTCACCGCCAGCATGATCGACTCGGTGCCGCCGCTGGTGAAGACGCCGGTGCCGCCGCCCAGCTTGTCCGCGACGCAGCCGACGATCTGTCGTTCGAGCGCGACGATGCTCGGGAACGCCGTCGGGTCCAGGCAGTTGACCTCCAGCATCTCCTGGTAGGCGGTGGCGGCGAGGTCGTGCACGGCCTCCCGCCCGGTGTCGTAGACGTAGGCGGTGACCTGGCCGCCGCGTACGGGCAGGTCGGCGCTCCGCAGACCGGCGAGTTCGTCGAGCAGTTCGGCGCCGGGGCGCCCGGCTTCGGGAAGGCGTTCAGACGGCATGTTCCGGTGTTCCCTCGATCGGGCGGTGGACGGCGGCCTGCCGGCGGTAGGCCAGCAGGAGGGGGACGCTGAGCAGCAGCAGAGCGGCCGGGACGAGCGTGAACCCGGCGGTCAGCCCGGTGAGGGCCGACTCCGGCTGGACGACGGGGGTGTCGAGGTCGGAGGACTGGAACGACGAGGCGGCCAGGATCAGCGCGAACACGCCGGGCCCGAGGGCGAGCGCGCCCGTCTCCGCCGCCGTCCACAGCCCGGTGAAGGCGCCGGACTGCGCGTGGCCCGTCCGCCCGGCGTCGGCGTGGACGGTCTCGGGCATCAGCGACAGCGGAAGCAGCTGCACAGCCGCGTAGCAGACGCCGACCAGGGCGCTGAGGGCCAGGACCCCGGCGGTGGAGGTGATGAGCGGGTAGGCGGCGACGCCGGTCGCGGCGAACACCACCAGCGCCGCCGCGTAGCAGCCGACCTCCCCGTACCGGCGCGCCAGCCACCGCCACAGCGGGACCGCGAACGCGCTCGGCGCGACCATGCAGACGAACATCGCCGAGGTGAGCCCGTAGTCGTCCAGCCGGTACGTCGCGACGTACGGCGCGCCCGCCAGCATGATCGCGACGGCGAGGGTGTTCCCGACGTGCGCGCCGAGCAGCAGGAAGAACGGCCGGTTGCCGCGCGCGGTGCGCAGCGCGGCGGCGAGGCCGAGCGGGTGCGGCCCCGGGCGGGACGGGATCCAGCGGGTGGCCAGCGTGCTCGCCACCATCGCCGCGCCCATGACGAGCCCGATCACGGCCCCCATCAGGGCGTATCCCGCGCGCCCTCCCCCGGCGGCGCCGGTCAGGACGGGCGCGAGCCCGCCCGCGACCAGGATGCCGACCGTCAGGCAGACGACCCGCCACGCCATCGCCCGGCCCCGCTCGGACGGCTCAGCGGAGATCTCCGCGGGCAGCGCCACGTACGGCACCTGGAAACACGCGAACGCACTGGCGGCCAGCAGGAACATGAGTGCGGCCCAGCCGGCCGCGAACCCGGGCGAGTCGACCGGCACGGCGAACATCGCGGCGAACAGGACCGGCAGGGTCAGCGCGCCCAGCAGCAGGAAGCGGGTGCGGCGGCCCGTCCGGACGGCCTCGCGGTCGCTGGCGGCGCCGACGACCGGGTTGAGGAGCACGTCCCAGGCTTTCGGGACCACGAGGACGGCCCCGGCGATCGCGGCGGACACGCCGAGGACGTCGGTGAGGTAGTAGAGGAGCAGGAGGCCGGGGACCGAGGAGAACACGCCGGTGCCGATCGAGCCGACGCCGTAGCCGAGGAGCCGCCGCCGGGGCAGCGCACCGCTCATCCGGGGCTGCCGGCGGGCGGGCTGATCGCCGCGGCGACCGTCCGGCGCATGTGGGCGCGGAACCGGGCGACCGCCTCCGGGTCGTCCAGTTTCCGGCGTTTCCCCTGCTGGTCGAGGAGGCCGCCGGAGCCGAACCCGTGCGTGCACCAGACGACCGTCCACACGAGGAAGTCGAGGTCGACCTCCTCACCGACGACCCCGCGGACGGCCCCGCTGACGATCTCCATCAGCGGCCGGACGTAGTCGTCGTCGAGATGCGCGACGTCGGCGGCGTCCGACAGCCAGCGGTGCATCCACAGTGCGGGGATCTCGGGCCGCGCCATGCAGAGTTCGACGTACCGGTCGACGAGGGTGAGGACGCCCTCCAGGTCCGGGGTCATCTCGGCGAGGGCCTCCTCCAGCACCTGCCGCTCGGCCCGGTGGGCGCGCTCCATGACGATGAGGTACAGGTCGCGCTTCCCGCCGACGTGGTAGGCCACGGTCGCGACGTTCAGCCCGGCGGCCTCGGCGATCATCCGGGTGGACGTGCCGTCGTAGCCGAGGGCCGCGAACAGCCGGGTGGCGGCCTCGATGATCCGGTCTCGTCCGGAGTCGGTGCTGCTCATCCGCCCAAGCTAGGCGCTCCGACCGTCCCGGTCAATCGTTTGATTGAGCCGCCCCCGGGGGCCCGGAGAGCCGGACGGTCAGCACCATCTCCAGTTCCAGCCGCAGCTCCGGCTCGTACATCCGTTCACCGAACAGCTCCTCCAGCTGGTGCAGCCGGTACCGGACGGTCTGCGGGTGGACGTGCAGCCGGTTCGCGACCTCGGTGGCGTTGAACCCGTTCTGCAGGCAGGCCAGCAGCGTGCGCATGAGCCGCTCGCGGTGCCGGGGCCGGACCTCCTTCAGCGGCGCGAGCCGCAGCTCGGCGACGGCGCGGACCAGCTCCTCGTCCTTGAAGACGACGAGCGCCGGCATGTGCTCGGCGCAGCGGATCAGCCGGTCGGACGGCAGGACGCCGCGGCGCGCGAGCGGCAGCGCCTCCCGGGCCCAGCGCAGCGACCTGGCCGCGTCCTCGGTGCGGACGGTCGGGCCGAGCGCGGCGACCCAGTCGCGCAGCGCCGACTCCAGCATCCGGCCGCGCCCCGGGCCCTCCGGGTCGGGCACGAGGAGGCAGGGTTCGCGGCGGTCGACGTCGGCGAGCACGTCGGGCGGCAGGGACGGGTGCGAGAAGGGCCGCCGCCCCCGCTCGTACAGGACGACGGCGGCGACGGTGCGCGGGACGCGCCACCGGGCGAGGCGGGCCAGATCGGCGACGGCCTGCGGGGCGGCGGGCGGCTCGGCGAGCAGCAGGTCGAGCAGCCGGCGGCGTCGGTGCTCCAGCTCGCCGGCCTCCTGCTCGCGGGCCTTGGTGTAGCCCTCGGTGGCGGCGCGAGCGATCTCGTCCAGGAAGGCGAAGATCGCCTCGGCGATGCCGGCGAGGGTGCGGCGGGAGATGTCGTACCGCTCGGACTCGGCGGCGAGCCTTCGCCAGGCGACGCGGGCGCCGAGCCGCAGCGAGGTCTGCAGGATGTCCAGGTTGCGGCCCTCGCGCGCCTCCGCCCAGCCGATCTCCCGGTAGACGGCGGCGACCGGCTCCCAGGAGCTCTCCGGGTCCATGATGAGGTCGACGAACTGGCGCAGCGCGCCCTCGACGGCCAGCCGGACGAGGCGCGCGTACTCCTCGTCCTGCGGGCGGGAGTACTCGGGGATCCCGGCGAGGATCTCCTCGATCATCTCCTCGGCGAGGGCGTCCAGATGGGGCCGGAACACGGTGGACAGCTCGCGGGGGACGCCGGCCCAGGGCTCCAGCGGCGAGCGCTGATCGAGGCTCGTGGTCACCGTTTCGCACCTCCCGCTCCGGAAGCTACCGACGCCCGGCCCGGGAGGCTGCACGACGCGGCGCGCATTGCGCCGCGTCACTTGTCAGCGGACTGACAAACCCTCCGCGTCCCGCCGGAGCGCCGTGCCGACCGAGCCTCACGCACGGCGGGGGCTCGGGGCGGCGAACACGGCCGCGGCGCCGAGGGCGAGGTAGATCAGCCCTGTCGCGTACCGCTGCCGGCGCCGGAACGCGGGACGGGCCCGCAGCCACGTCCCGATCGAGCCGGCGGCGACCGCGTACACGATGTCGGCGGCCAGCCCGATCAGCGCGGTCGCGGCCCCCATCACCGCGATCTGCAGCGGCACCGCGCCCGCGTCCTGGTCGACGAACTGGGGCAGGAACGCGAGGAAGAACAGCACGACCTTCGGGTTGAGGACGTTGACGAGCACGCCGTCCAGGTAGACGCGGTGAAGCGGCCGCGGTTCGAGGTCGGGCTCGCCGGCGTCGTGGCGGCCGCGCAGCGCCCGGTACGCGAGGTAGACGAGGTAGGCGGCACCCGCGTAGCGAAGGAACCCGAACGCCGTCGCGGACGCGGCCACGATCGCGGACAGCCCGCCCGCCGCCGCGGCGATGTGGACCAGCGTGCCGGTCTCGACCCCGAGCGCGGACGCGATCCCGGCGCGGCGGCCCTCCCCGACGCTGCGCGCGGTGATGTAGAGGTGGTTCGGACCCGGGATGGCGACGAGCGTCAGGGCGGCCAGCAGGAACAGCAGCGGGTTGGTCATGGAGGCACGCTAGGACCGGATTGGCCCGTCCTCTAGGTCCAATCTCCGTCGAGCATCATGGACCAATCAGCTTGGGGTGGGGGCGGCGAACGCGCCGGCCAGCACGAGCCGCCCGGCGGTGCGGACCATCGCGGCGACCTCCTCGGCCGGCTGCCGCAGCGACGCCAGGCTGATCAGCGCGGCGAGCAGGATGTGCCCGAGGACGATCTCGACGTCGTCCCGCTCGGGCACCGGGTCGCCGATCGCCGTCGAGAGCCGGTCGCGCAGGAACAGGAACAGCACGGTGCGGTCGTCGTCGACGCTGGAGTCGTCCGAGGTCACGGCCTGGATGATCGCCGACGTCAGGGTCGGCTCCGCCGCCGCGACGTACACGATGCGCTCCAGCAGCGCGGTGAGGCGCTCCTGCGGGGTGTCGCCGACGGCGAGCGCGTCGACGTCGTCGGTGACGCGGTGCGCCCACGTCGCCGCCACCTCGGTGAGCAGGTGGTCCTTGGTGGCGAAGTACCGGTAGACGGTCGCGCGGGCGACCCCGGCGCGGTCGGCCACGTCGTGCATGGTGACGGCCGGGTAGCCGCCCTCCAGCGCGAGCTCGCGGGCCGAGTCGATCAGGCGCTCGCGCCGCGCCTGCTGGTCCTTGCTCAGCGTCCGCGTGACGGTGAACCGCGCCTCGCCGCTCAAATCGTCCTGCCTCTCCGCCTGGCCCGCCTCGCCGTGACCGTTCCCCATTCTTCCGTACATCGCCCCCTAACGCGCCAATCCCGGGCGTATGCCCCTTTACCGACAGCGCGTCCCGGTTCACGATAGACCTACCGCTTGCTTGGGTGAGACGCTAGTCTCGACTCACGTCTCTCCCCTCCCGCCCCCGAGGAGCGAGCCCATGGACATCGACCTTCTCGACGGCGAGATGTACGCCACCGACCCCTGGTCCGTCTACGCGAGGCTCCGCGCCGAGGCGCCCGTCTACCACGACGCGGAGAACGGGCTGTGGGGCGTCGCGCGGCACGCCGACGTGTTCGCGGTCGAGCGGAACCCCAAGGTGTGGACGAACTCCGGCGGGTACCGCCCGCAACTGCCGGCCGACCCCTCGATGATCGGGCAGGACGACCCCGAGCACGCGCACCGGCGCCGCATGGTCTACCAGCGCTTCACCCCGCGCGGTGTCTCCCGCTACGCCGACCGCATCCGGTCGACCGCCGTCGACTGCATCACCGCGGCCCTTGAAGCGGGGACCGTGGACGCCGTCCCGGCGCTGGCCGCTCCCCTGCCCGCCCGCGTCATCGGCTGGCTCCTCGGCTTCCCCGAGGACATGTGGCCGCGCCTCGTCCACTGGTCGGCGACGGCCGTGTACGCGGGCGGCGGCCTGCGCTACATCACCGACGACGCGACGATCGCCGCTGGGGAGTACGCCCTCGCGGTGCTGGAGATGGCGAAGGACCGCCGCGCCCGCCCGACCGACGACCTGCTGTCGATCTGGTCGAACGCGGGCCCGGACCAGCCCGCCTACGACGACGAGCACCTCGCGCACGAGGCCCTGCTCCTCCTCGTCGGCGGCGCGGAGACGACCCGCACGGTCATCGCGACCGCCCTGGACGCCCTCATCCAGAATCCGGCGCAATGGCGGAAACTGCGCGACGACCCGTCCCTCATCCCGGACGCCGTCGAGGAGTTCGTCCGCTGGACCACCCCGATCCTCAACATGTGCCGCGTCGCCGCCACCGACGCAGAGATAGCGGGCGTGCGGATCCCGGCGGGCGGCCAGATCCTCCTGATGTACGGCTCCGCCAACCGCGACGAGTCGGTGTTCGAAGCCCCGGACGTCTTCGACGTGACCCGCCGCCCGGGCGACCACATAGCCTTCGGCCTGGGCCCCCACTTCTGCCTGGGCGCGTCCTTGGCCCGCCTGGAACTCCAGATCTTCTTCGAAGAGTTCATAGCCCGCGTGGACACGGCGGAATGGGCCGACGACGAGGGCCCCCGAATCCTCCGCAACGCCTTCGTCAGAGGCGTGACCGAATTCCCGGTGACCCTGACGCCCCGCTGACCGGCTACGCGAAGGGAACCAGGGCCGGCCGCCGCGGGACCTGGCGCTCGTGACGCCGGTCGAGCCTCGCCGGGGAAGGGGCTATTGGCCGGTTCGCCGGAGCGCTTTGCCGAGGACGGCGCGGATGTGGTCCGGATCGGCCTCGTCGTCGTCGAGGAGGATGGCCGCGCACAGGCCGTCGGACACGGCGACGAAGGCTTCGACCGCGTCCGGGTCGTCCGTCTGCGTTCGGGCGAGTTCCGCGACGTTGTCGCGCCAGCGTCGCGCTACCGGCCGCAGGGCGGGCCGGCGGGCGGCCAGAGTAGACAGCTCCCGTTCGGCAAGGGCGCGCTCCCGGCCCGGACCGGCGGATTCGGCGATGAGCCGGGCGAGACCGCCGACCGGGTCGTCGTCGGACTCGATGAGGCGGCGTATGCGCCGGGTGTACTCGTCCGTGACGCTGCTCAGGGCCGCGACCAGGAGGTCGTCCAAGGTCGCGAAGTAGTAGAGGGTGAGGCTGGTGGTGATCCCCGCCTCCTTGGCGACGCCGCGATGGGTGACACCCGTGGCGCCGTCCCGGCGGATGATCGCCAGGGTCGCCTCGATGATCTGGGCCCTGCGGCGTTCACCGCGCGCTCTCCGCCCGTCAACGGTGCCGTGCTCAGCCGCCATCCTCGCGCTCACCCGTCGTCGCCGCTCATGCTCGTCGAGGCTATCGGCTCCGCCTCACGATCAGCGGCCCCGAGGGGCCGCAGGTGGCGCAGTGCCGTGAAGCAGACCAGCGAAGCGGCCGCCACGGCGATGCCCGCCACCGCGGCGGCGGTGTTGAGTCCGCTGGTGAACGCGGTCCTCGCGCCGTCGAAGGCCGCGGGCGGCAGCCGGTCCGCGACGGACGAGGCTCCAGAGAGGCTGTCTCGGTAGGTGTCGGCGTCGGACGGCGTCAGCCCGGAGGGCGCCTCGACTCCGCTCCGGTACAGCACGGTGGTGAGGCTTCCCAGGAGCGCGACTCCCACCGCGACGCCGAGTTCCTGAACGGTCTCGGAGAGCGCGGCCGCTGATCCGGACTTCTCCGCCGGCGCCGCGCCCACGACGATGTCGGTACCGAGCGCGGCGATGACGCCGAGTCCGAGGTACACGAACGCGAATCCGGCGATCACGCTGGGCCTGCTGCCGGTCCCGGCGAAGGCGAGCAGCACGTATCCGGACAGCGACAGGGCCAGCGCGGCCGCCATGACGACGCCGGGTGACATCCGGCCTGCCAGGAGCGGGGCGCCGATGGCGCCGACGAGCATCGCCAGTGCGGGCGGCCCCATCCACAGCCCCGCCGCCGTCGGCGAGAGGCCCTCGACGAACTGCAGGTACTGGGTGACCAGGAACATCACCCCACCGAAACCGACCAGACCGACCAGCAGGACGGCCAGCGCCGCGCGGAAGGCCCGGCCGGTGAAGAGCTTCATGTCCAGCAGCGGCTCGCTCAGGCGCAACTGGCGGCGGACGAACGCGACCGCGGCGCCCCCGCCGACGAGAACGGCGGCCGATGCCCGGGCGTCGAGGCCGTGGACCGCCGCGTGCTTGAGCGCGTAGGTGACCGGCAGCATCGCCGCGAGGGACAACCCGACGCTCGGCAGGTCGGGACGGCCGCCGGAGGTCCGGTACTCCGGCAGCAGCGCCGGCGCGCCGGCCAGCACCAGCACGGCGACCGGCACGGCGACGAGGAAGGCCGCACCCCACCAGAAGCCGGCGACCAGCGCACCGCCCGTGACCGGACCCGCCGCCATCCCGAGGGCGAACATCGTCGCCCACACGCCGATCGCCAGCGCCCGCTGCCGGACGTCGGCGAACATGTTGCTGATCAGCGACAGCGTCGACGGCATGAGCGTCGCGCCGGCCACTCCGAGCAGTGCCCGCGCCACGATCAGCCACAGCGCGCTCGGAGCGAACGCCGCGAAGACCGAGGCCGCGCCGAACGCCGCCATCCCGATCATCAGCAGTCGGCGCCGTCCGACCCGGTCCCCCCACGTCCCCATCGTGATCAGGAAGCCCGCGATGAAGAAGCCGTAGGCGTCCATGATCCACAGCGTCTCCGTCGCGGTCGGCTCCAGATCCGCGGACAAGCTCGGAACGACGAGGTAGAGCGCCGTCACGTCGAGCCCCAGCAGCAGGGTCGGCAGCGCGAGCAACGCGAGCCCCGCCCACTCGCGCCACCCTGCGCGCACCGACCGCTCCATGCACACCACGCCCCGCCGTCAGTAGTTGAACGAACGTACTACTTGTACCATGGTTCAACTTGTGACGCCGGCGAGCACGTCCGGAGAGACCCGCGACCTCGCGATCCCCACCACCGAGAACCAGGCCGTCGAAACCGTCGCCCTGGACCCCGAGGCCGCTTCCGTCAGGTCGCCGGTTGGACGGGTTGGCGGAGGACGGTCTTGAACTTGGCGGGCTCGGTGCGGCGGTGGTCGCCGAGGTAGATCTCGTGGTGGGGCCCGGACATGCGCAGGCCGTTGGCGGCGAGGTACTCGTGGTGGAGCCTGGCGAGCGCGGGGCCTTCGTCGTCGTACGGCCCGACGTGCAGGAGCTGGGCGCAGGTCCCCTCCTTCAGGGCCTCCCGACGGACCTCGGCGATCGCGGGGAGGCCCTTCTTCGCCAGCGCGGCCCGCTTGGCCTCCTCGATGACGTCCTCGGTGATCCAGTCGGGCTGGCTGATGAGCATGCGCCACTGCCAGGCGTCCTTGACGCGGGTGACGAACACCTCCGGGTCGTCGGCCCACCACAGCCCTTCGAGCGGCCCGACGACGAAGTCCCGGCCGAGAGCCTTGCTGTCGAACTTGATCGTGTAGGCGACGGCGTAGAGCGCCTCGACGGCACGGGCGTAGTCGTCGCTGGTGTTGGGGTCGCCGCTGCCGTCGACGGCGATGAACTGCTGCGCGGGCACGTCGACCAGCGCCCAGTCGGTGTTCCTGGGCGCGTAGCACTGCTTGAGGTCTCGTTTGACGTCATAGCGGTCCATTGCCGTCTGCCTTCTTCTCAAGAGATCGGTCGTCGACTAGGGCTGCCCGGTACTCGGTCAGCCATTGCTGCTCGGCAGCCAACTGGCCCAGCGCGTAATCGAAGGTGGCGCGGACGAAGTCGGGCACGTCAGGCTGCGCGTCGCGGGTCGCCCTGATGGCGGCCGTCCTCTCCGCCAGGGCGGCGGCCCGCTGGTCGAGCGCGGCCCGCAGGCGCTCGGGCGGGATGACGGGCTGGTTGGCCAGACCGACCAGCAGCGGCGGGAACACCGGCCGCAGTTCGGCCACCGCGGCCTCGGCAGCCCGCGCGCAGGCCCGGTACCCCTCCGGCGTCGGCCCGTAGACCCGGCGGGCCTTCCCCCGGCCGCCCTGCGGCGCGTCCACCTCGGCGATCAGCCCGCGGTCCCGGAGCCGGGTCAGCAGGTAGTAGATCGAACTGAAGCCGATCTCGGTCCACTCGCGCATGCCCCGGGCGTCGATGACGTCGTCCAGCTCGTAGCCGTGCCTCGGCTTCTCCACGAGCAGGCCGAGCAGCGTCAACTCCGCGGGCGTCAGGTCAGCGGCCACGGAGTTACTCTAGCGCTAGAATAAAGCGCTGCGGTCCGTCACTGGGGAGCGGGCCACTCCTCGGCCAGGAGCGCGTAGGAGAGACCGTCGAGCCATCCCCTGGTGCGGTGGAGAGAGTCCTTCACCGTGTGCTGTTCGCGGCGCATCCCCACCCGCTCCATCAGCCGCCACGAAGCCTCGTTGTCGTAGAAGCACTCAGCGTGCAGGCGGCGCAGGCCAAGGCTCCCGAAGGAGAGGTCGATGAGGGCGCGTACCGCTTCGGTGGCGTAGCCCTTGCCGCCGTAGGAGGGGTCCAACGTCCACCCCAGCTCTCCCTGGACGCCTTTCGCCTGGTCAGCGACCTCCTCCTGGGCCCAAGCGTCCTGGACCTGCAGCGTCAGATCGCCGATCACCCGGCCGTCCAGTTCGATGATGAGCAGGTCCGCGAGCCGGTCCTCGCGGAGAAAACGCTCACGGTAGTCGTCGTGGGACTCCGTGGCCGCCGTGACCCATTCCTGGGTCTCCGGCCGTTGCCGGTAGACCCAGGTCGCGTCCACGTCGTCGGGGGCGGCCCGGCGCAACAGCAGTCGGCCGGTGGAAACCGGCCAGTCCAGCGTGTCAAGAGGGTGGCGCATGGGCCTCATGCTGGCAGAGGGCCGTGGAGACGCACAAAAGTGCCGGGAGACCTACGGAGGCCGCAGGCGGCGCACGACCCGTTTCATGCCGACCACGGTCCGGTACCGATCCCGGGCCTCGAACTCCTGCCAGCTCCACACGGTGGGGTGCCCGGCCTCGGCGCACAGGTGCAGGATCTGGTCGTCGCCGGCGACGACTCCCACGTGAGCGCCCCACGCATTCCGGGTGGCGTTGAACAGGACCAGGTCGAGAGGACGTGCCGTTGTCACCCGCTCGGTGGATTCCACATCGTCCCAGAGGTCACTCGACCGCAGGTCAGGCGGGTCGAGTCCGAACATCCTGAGCACCTCATAAGCGAACAGCTGGCAGTTGGCCCCATCGGCGAGCCCGGGCCGGTCGGTCACCAGAGGTGACCCCGGAAAGCGCGCACCGACATACGGAGTGGCCCACAGACCATCCGGCAATTTCTTCAGCACGGCCCCTCCGGTGACAGTGCGTTAAACGGCGCGGTCGAGGTGGGACGTGAGGGTGCTCGACTCACGGGCTTCCAGGAGTTCGTCCCAGTGCTCTTCCGCCCAGGCGCAGGCGGCCGCCATCGGTTCGAGCATGCTGCGGCCCAGCGAAGTCAGTTCGTACTCCACGTGCGGCGTCGCTTCGGCGTAGACGGTGCGCTTGACGAGGCCGTCGCGTTCGAGGGACCGCAGCGACTGGGTGAGGACCTTGGGGGTGACGCGGCTGAGCGGCACGCGCAATTCGGAATACCGGCGGGGCCCGTTCTCAAGGCAGCGGATGACGAGCCCGGCCCACTTGTCACCGAACCGGATCGGGTTGAGCGAGGACGGGCACAGCTCGTCGAACATGTCGGCGGGCAGGGGTTCCCTCATGGCCTCACGATAGCGGGTATCCAGGCGGTAACCACGGCCCCCGATAGCGTCCGCGCAGCGGTCGGGCACAGGAGCTCCGGCCCTGGTGAAAGGGTCGCTCATGAACATCGTGGTCTTCGGTGCGGGTGGACGGGCCGGACGGCAGGCGGTCGCCGAGGCAGGCCGGCGCGGCCACCAGGTCACCGCCGTGGTGCGCGACCCCGCGAGTCACGGTGACCTGACCGACGTGCGGGTCGTGGCGGGCGACGTCACGGACGCGGAGAGCGTCGAGCGGGCGGCCGCGGGGCAGGACGCCGCCGTCAGCGCCGCCGCGGACCTGACGGTGCCGCCGCACGACTTCTTCACCGCGTCGGCTCGCGCCCTCGGCACCGGCCTGGCGAAGGCGGGCGTGCGCCGCCTGGTGGTGGTCGGCCTCGCATCGATCATGCCGGGGGCGTCCGGTGCTCCCCTGATGGACGAGCCCGGCTACCCCGACGAGTACCGCTCCTTCTACCTCGGCCACGCGGCGGGCCTGGAGGAGCTCAGGACCTGCGACCTCGACTGGGCGTACGTGGCTCCCGCGGGTGACTTCGACCATGGCGGCGCCCGCACCGGCGGGTACCGGGTCGCCGACCATGGAGACCCGGCCAGCCGGATCACGTACGCGGACTTCGCGATCGCGCTGCTCGACGAGATCGAGACGCCCCGCCACCACCGGACCGCGGTCAGCATCCGGGAGGCGTAGCCCGTCCGCGTTGTCCTGAGACGCGGTCCGTCCGGTCGCCCCGGCGGAAGGTACGGGCGACCGGACGGACCGAGTTCGTGGGTCAGGCCACGTCGAGACCGCGGCGGCGGTCGGCCCACTGGAGGGAGTGGCGGATGGCGTCCTCGACGGTGTACTCGGGCTTCCAGGCGAGCAGGTCCCTGGCCTTGGCCGGGTCGACGTAGGCGCCGACCACGTCGCCGGGGCGGGCGGGGGCGTCCTCGGCCCGGAAGGAGTCGCCGACGACCTCGCGGAAGGCGGCGACGAGCTCGCGGACGGTGACGCCGTCGCCGGTGCCGAGATTGATCACCTCGTAGCGGGCGTGGTCGCCGGCCGGCGGGACGATCGCGTCGAAGCGGGCGGCGGCCGCGTGGAAGGCGCGGGCGATGTCCCAGACGTGGATGTAGTCGCGGATCGCGGTGCCGTCGCGGGTCTCCCAGTCCACCCCGGTGATCTTGAAGGGCACGCCCGTCGCGTAGCACTCGATCATCTTGCCGAGGGCGTGGGTGGGCTTGCTGTTCTGCAGGCCGGTGCGCAGGCGCGGGTCGGCGCCGATCGGGTTGAGGTAGCGCAGCGAGATGACGCGCAGCCCGTAGGCCTCGCAGAAGTCCCGCAGGAGCAGCTCCGCCATCATCTTCGAGCGGGTGTAGGGGTTCTGCGGTTCGAGTTCGGACGTCTCGGTGACCGACAGGTCGGCCTCCGGGCGGTACATCCCCGCGGTGGACGCGAAGATCATCCGATCGCAGCCGTTGCGGACGAGGTGGCCCGCGAGATCGAGGGTCTTGGACAGGTTGACCCGGTAGTAGCGCAGCGGGTCCGTCATCGAGTCGGGCACCACGATCAGCGCGGCGCAGTGCACGGTGAGCGCGATGTCGGGGTGGTCGCGGAAGATCTCGTCGACGAGGTCCCCGTCCCCGATGTCGCCCTGGTAGAAGACCTTGCCGTCGGTGAACTCCCGCCGTCCGGTGATGAGGCTGTCGAGCACCACGGGAGTGGCGCCGCGCTCGGTGAAGGCGGAGGCGATCGTGCTGCCGATGAAGCCGGCTCCCCCTGTGATCAGCACTTTCATGTGGCATCCCTGCAGGCCAGTGCGTCCCCTGAAGTTCCAGCCACAGGATGAGCAGGCGGCGGCGGGCGGTCAATGTCCCGCGTTCGAGGTGACCGGGTCCGGACTCGCGTGAACCGGCCGGGCCCGGGCGCGTCCGCGCACGAGCCTTCCCCCGAGTACTCGTCCTGCGAGGTCGCAAACCGGGCTCCGGCAATCGGACGGCCGAAACGAAGTACAGCGTTTGCAGGATCCGCCGGGCCCGCGCAGCGGTCATCGTCGGTGCATGGAACCGATCCGTGTCCTCATCGTGGACGATCACGCGCTCTTCGCCGAGGCCCTCGCGGCACGGCTGGGACGCGAGCCCGATCTGGTGATCCTCCCGATCGCCGCCGACGTGCGGCGCGCGCTGGCGCTGACCGCCGCCGAGCGCCCGCGGGTCCTCGTCCTCGACATGACGCTGGACACGGAGAACGGGCTGGACGTCCTGGAGCGGGTCCGCAAGCGGTACCCGCACGTCCGGGTCGTCATGCTGACCGCGATGAGCGACGTGGACGCGATGGTGCGGGCGGTCCGGACCGGCGCGGTGGGCTGGGTGGAGAAGACCGAGAGCGCCGACCTCGTCGCCCGGGTGATCCGGTCCGCGGCGCGGCAGGGCGGCTGGATCCCCCCGGACGTGCTCGGCGAGGTGCTGCGCAGGCTGACCGAGGGCGGTGGCGACGGGCTGATCGCCGAGCTGACGCCGCGGGAGCGCGAGGTCCTGCAGTGCATGGTGGACGGCCTCGGCCGCGCGGAGATCGCCGAGCGGCTGGGCCTGTCGGCGAACACCGTCCGCACCCACACGCAGAACCTGCTGGCCAAGCTCGACCTGCACTCCGCCCTGGAGGCGATCACCCTCGCGATGCGCGCCGGCATGCGGCCGACCTCGGACGACTACTGAGCGTGGGGCGCGCTCTGGTGCAAACGGCGTAGAGCGGGGTCGTCATTTGTGTGATTCCTCCGGACAGGCGGCTTCCTACGCTCGGCCATGACGGAGCCGGAGGGGGAACCGTGGAGATCGACGAAGTCGCCGCGCGGGTGGTCCGGAGCTACTGGGCGCTCCTGCTGGTCATGACGCTCCTCCCCCTGGTTCTGGTCGGCCTCGCCATGAGCGGGCGGGAGCCGCCGTACACGGCCGCGACGCGGTTGCAGGCGAGCAGCAGGGCGACCGACGCGGCCCCCGGGGACGCGGGCGTGTCCATCGTGGTCAGCCAGGTGAAGGCGTTCGCGACCAGCGAGAACCTGCTGAGCGGGGTCCTGCGGCAGCAGCACGCCGACCGGTCGACGGTGAAGACGGCGAAGGCGATCGGGGTGACCGGGCTCGGGACGTCCACCGTGGTGGAGCTGTCGGTGAAGGACCGCGACCCGGGCGTGGCGCGGCGGCTGGCCGACGCGCTCGGCGCCGCGGTCGTCAAGGAGATCAACGAGTCGAACCAGGGCGCGATCCGGCAGCAGATGGACGACATCGACAAGCGCGTCCGGACGCTGGAGAAGCGTCTCGGCCCGCTGTCGCGGCGGGCGGGCGCGCAGCCGAACCCCGACATCGGCGCCGCCAACGAGCGCGAGCGGGTGCAGGCGGAGCTCACCGACCTGCGGTCGAACCGGTCGGACCTGCAGACGCAGCTGTCGTCGGCCGGGACGGCGTCGGTGGTGCAGCCGGCGGTCCTGGCACCGCGCACGAACCCGGTCGTGATGACGGCGGCCATCGCGGGGCTGGTCGGGCTGGTCGGCGGCATCCTGATCGCGGTGGTGACGGAGACGGCCCGTCCCACGATCCCGGGGCAGCGGCGGGTCGCGCGGCGGCTCGGGGTTCCGCTGCTCGGCTGGGCCGACCGGGGGCCCGAGCAGCTCGCCGACCTCGGGCGGCGCGTCCGGCTCGCGGTGAAGAAGGAGGGGGTCGGACGGGTCGCGCTGGTCGGTGCGCCCGGCCCGCTGCCGGCCGGCGTGGTGTCGTCGGTCGCGTCCGCCGTCTACGGGGACGGCACGAAGGTCGTCACGGCCCGCCCCGGAGACGACGCCCCGGACGGCGAAGGCGACGGCGAGGGCGGGCCGGCGCCGGCCGGCGGCGGGTCCGGCAAGGGGAAGAGCAGCACGTCGGTGGTCCGCGCCGGCACCGCCGTGATGGCGAAGAAGGCGGTCCCGGCGCTCCGGCTCTGCCAGGTGCACGCGTTCGAGGAGATCGATCCGGGCTCGGACGACGTGGTCGGCGTGGTCGTGGTGGTCGGTCCGGTGACGAGGGCGGCGGGGCTGGAGACCATCCGCGACCTGGTCGCCGCGTCCGGCTGGCCGCTGCTCGGCGTCGTCGGCGCGGCCCGGAAGATCAAGGGGTGACCAGATGAGTACGTCCGTTCCGTTCACGGTTCCGTCGGTGTCCGGTGAGGCGGCCGACGCCGTCGTCAAGGTGCTCGACTCGGGTTGGATCACGACGGGGCCGCAGACGGCCGCGTTCGAGCAGGAGTTCGCCGATCATCTGGGCGCCGCGCACGTCGTCGCGGTCTCCTCGTGCACGGCCGCGCTGGAGCTGTGCCTGCGGGCGCTGGACCTCCCCCCGGGTTCGGCGGTGCTGACGCCGAGCCTGACGTTCTGCGGCGCGATCAACGCGATCCTGCACGCGGGGCACCGGCCCGTGCTGGTCGACATCGACGAGGACACGCTGGTCCCGAGCCCCGAGACGGTCGCGGCGGCGGCCCGCCGCGCCGTTCCCGCGGCGATGGTCGTCCAGAACCAGGGCGGCTACCCGGTGGACGTCGCGGCGCTCGCCGCGGCGGCGGGCCTGGACCGGACGAAGGTCGTCGAGGACGCGGCGCACGGGCCCGGCGCCGGACGCGGCGGCAGGCCGGTCGGGTCGGAGTCGTTCGCGGCCTGCTTCTCCTTCTACGCCACCAAGAACATGCCGATCGGCGAGGGCGGCGCGGTGGCGTCGAGCGACGGGGAGTTCGCCGACCGGGTCCGCGCGATGCGGATGCACGGGATGAGCAAGGACTCGTGGAAGCGGTACCTGCCCGGCGGCAGCTGGCGGTACGACGTGAAGACGGTCGGGCTGAAGGCCAACATGACCGACGTCCAGGCGGCGATCGGGCGGGCGCAGCTCGCGGCGCTGCCGGGCTGGCAGCGGGACCGCGCCGAGATCACGGCCCGCTACGACGCGGAGCTCGGGGGGCTGCCCGGTCTCGTCCTGCCGCAGCGCGACCTGGACGGCGTGCAGCACGCCTGGCACCTCTACCAGGTCCGGGTGCCGGACCGGGACGCGGTCAGCGCCGAACTGGAGGCGGCGGGCGTCGCGACGTCCGTGCACTTCATCCCGGCGAACCAGATGACGGCCTACCGGCGGATCCTCGGCACTGAGGAATGCGCGCGCGTGCCGGTGACCGACCGGATCGGTGAGGAGTTACTGTCGCTGCCGCTGTATCCGGGGCTGACGGCCGACGGCGTCGAACGCGTCGTCGCCGCGCTCTCCGCTGCGCTGCGGAGCCGGAGCGCGTGAGCACCGCACGCAAGCTCAGGGTCGCCACGGTGATCACCCGGTTCAACGGGGGCGCCGGCCAGGTCGCGCTGAACGGTGCGCTGGCGCTGCCGGACGGCGACTACCAGCGCACGATCGTCACCGGTGGCGTCGGAATGGACAGCACGGCCTCCGCCACCGGCGACGGCGTCCTCTACGGGGAGGAGGCCGTCGCCAACGCCGCCGCCGGCGACCTCACCGGGCGGGCGCACGCGGCCGGAATGGAGATCGTCCAGGTGGGGCCGCTGGTACCGCAGGTGTCCCCGCGCGACGACCTCGCCGCGCTGAGGACACTGACCAGCGTCCTGGCGGAGGGGCGGTACGACGTCGTCCACACCCACAGCGCGAAGGGCGGCGTGCTCGGACGGATCGCGGCGGCCCGCGCGGGCGTCCCCCGCATCGTCCACACGTGGCACGGGTTCCCGTTCAACGAGTTCCAGTCGCGGGCCCGGCGGCACCTCTACATCCGCCTCGAACGGATGGCGGCGAAGCGCACCGACGCGTTCCTCGCGATCGGGTCGGAGACGGTGACGACGGCTCTGCGGCTCGGGCTGACCACGCCGGAGCGGGTCCGGCTGTCCTGGCCGGCCGTGGACGTGGACGCCTACGCGGCCGCGCCCGGCTCCCGCGTTCAGGCCCGCCGCCGCCTCGGCCTGCCGCTCGGCGTGCGGGTCGTCGGGTCGGTCGGGCGGCTGACGTTCCAGAAGGGACCGGAGATCTTCGCCAGGGCGATCGCCCGGCTTCCGGACGACGTGTTCGGCCTGTGGGTCGGCGGCGGCCCGATGGCGGGCGAGGTGGAGCGGCTCACCGCGAGGCTCGGCGTCGGCGAGCGGATGCGCTGGCTCGGGCACCGCGGCGACGTCGCCGACGTGCTTCCCGCCTTCGACGTGATGGCGATGGCGAGCCGCTGGGAGGGTCTCCCGTGCGTGCTGGTCGAGGCGATCGGGGCGGGGATCCCGCTGGTCGCGACGGCCGTCCCGTCCAACCAGGACCTCGTGCTCGCCGGGGAGACCGGCGTGCTCGTCCCGCCCGGGGAGCCCGCCGGGCTCGCCGCCGGGATGTCGGCGCTGCTGAACGACCCGTCCGCCGCCGCGCGGATGGCGGAGCGGGCCCGGGCCAGGGTCGGCGAGTGGTTCTCGCCCGGATACCTCGGGACCGTCCTGGACGAGACCTACCGAGGCGACTCGCGCCGGCCATGACCACGGTGATCGAGGCCCCGCCCGCGCCGCCGCCGCTGAGGCGCGGCCCGCGGCCGGCGGCCGCCGTGCTGGTCGCGGGCATCGCCTCGCTGCCGATGCTGATGCCGGGCGGCCTCCCGCCGGGCCCCGGCAACACCGGGCTGCCCGACCTCGCGCTGGTCGGGCTCATCGCGACGACGCTGGTGTGGGCGGGCACCCGCGGGCACCCGGTCCGGTGGCCGTTCCTCGTCCCGACCCTGATGACGATCATCGCGGGCGGGGTCGCCGCCATCGTCAACGAGGCGGGCGCGCTCACCCTGCTCAAGGACATGTTCGTGCTGCTGTGGGCGGTGAGCCTCGCCAACCTCGGCCGCGACCCGGCGCTGCTGAGGGCGGCGCTCCGCGCGTTCGTGTGGATCGGGACGAGCTACGCCGCCGTCATGATCTTCGGATTCGTGCTGGGCATCGAGGCGCTGTCCGGCAAGCAGATCGACGGCGAGCGCGCGATGTTCACGTTCGGCGACGCGAACTACGCGTCCAACTGGTTCATCTGCGTCTTCTTCGTCGCCCGCGCGACCCGGTATCCGGGGGCCGGGGGGAAGAGGTGGGCGGTCTGCGGGATCCTGCTCGCCGCCGAGATCCTCACCGGCTCGAACGGCGGGCTGCTCGCGCTCTGCGTCGCGGTCCTGCTCGGCCACCTGTTCCGGCTGGTCCGCGAGGGCAGGGCGCACCACGCGATCGCCGTCGGCCTGTTCGCCGTGTTCGTCGGCGGGGCCGGCGTCGCGGTCGTCGCCCAGGTCGACGTCCAGCCGTATCTGGACCAGGCCGGCCAGGCGTCGCCGATCCTGCGCGACTCCATCGGGCGGACGACCGGGGAGAGCACGAACTCGCGCGGCACGGTCCTCGCCACCACCCTCCAGATGATCGACGACCAGACGCATCCGTGGGGCATCGGGCCCGGCCAGACCGAGCACCAGATGCTGGTGCGGCAGGAGACCTACGTCCGGGAGGCGCACAACGACTACGTCGCCGCGGTCCTGGAGCGCGGCTTCCTCGGCGGCGTCGCGCTCATCGCGCTGGTCTTCGTCCTGCTGCTGAAGTGCGTGCGGATCGCCCGCCGGGACGCGCTGACCGGCGAGTACGCGCGGCTCGTCCCGCGTCCCGAGCTGTTCGGCGCGCTCGTCGCCGTCTTCCTCGTCTCCGGCCTGTTCTACGAGACGCTCCACTACCGCCACGGCTGGGCGATCTTCGGGCTGATCGCCGCGCTCGACCTCTTCGGACGCCGCGGCGACTCCTCCGTCCGCCGGCGTCTCCGGCCGCGGGCGAGCACGCCCGCCGTCTCATCGGCCATGCCCGGCCCCCCGCCGAACCTGAACGGTGCGGCGGTCGCCGTGCCGCCGCCCCGAACTCCCGAACCGGAGGGCGGCGGGAGAAACGCACGGCGCAGGCTGCTGACGCTGGTCGCGGGGAACGTGGCGGGACGGGTCGGCGCGCTCGCCTCGCTCGGCGTGGCGACGATCCTGGTGGCGCGGATCGGCGGGCCCGAGCTCGTCGGCGCGTTCACGCTCGTCCGGATCCTGCCGGGGCTGCTGTGCCAGCTGTCCAGCGCCGGGCTGCCGGGCGCGGCGCCGTACTTCCTCGCCCGGAACGACTACGACCAGAGCCGGGTACGGCCCACGCTGGCGTGGCTGACCGTGATCGGCGCGACGATCTCCGGTGCGGGCTGGCTGGCGCTCAGCCCGCTGGTCTACCTGGTGTTCTTCAAGTCGTTCGGGCTGTGGGTCGCGGTCGCCGCGGCCGCGCCGTCCTTCACGCAGGGCTTCGTCTCGGTCGGCAAGGGCCTGCTGCAGGGGACCGGCGACCAGCCGGGCGCGAGCCTCGCCATCGCCGTCGAGGAGTTCGTGTTCCTGCCCATCTACCTCGTGCTCCTCACCGGCTGGTACGGGCCCGGCGCGCTGATCAGCGGGCTGGTGCTCGCCGACGTCGCCGCCGCCGCGTGGATCGCCCGGCGGCTCGCGCGGCGCGGGTTCTTCGCCGGGTGGGGGCGCCCCGACCGGCGGCTCGGCCGGTCCATCGCCGGGTACGGGCTCCGCGGCTACCTCGGCCAGCTCATCGACCTGCTGCAACTGCGGTTCGACATGGCGCTGCTCGGCGCGCTCGCCGGGCCGAAGGTGCTCGGCGTGTACACGGTCGCGAGCAAGTTCGCCGAGCTCGTGCAGCTTCCCGGCCTCGCGGTCAACTACATCCTGTATCCGGACTTCGCCAAGGACGACCGGGACACCGCGATGAAACGGACGTCCCGCCTGATCCTGCCCGCGCTCGGCGTGTCGGCCCTGGCCGCGCTGCCGCTCGCCCTCATCGCCGGGACCGCGCTGCCGTGGATCTTCGGCGACGTGTTCGACGACGCGGTCGTGCCGACCTACGTCCGGCTCGCCGGCGTCGTGACCTTCGGGGTCACCGGGCTCGTCATGGCCTGCCTGTACGGGGTCGGGCGGCCGGGCGCCGCGTCCGCGGGGCAGGGCATCGGGCTCGCGGTCGTCGTCGTGCTCGGCGCGGTCCTGATCCCCGCGCACGGCGCGGTCGGCGCCGCGGTCGCCACGTCCATCTCGTTCGTCGCCACGACGGCGGCGCTGCTCGTCCTGTTCCGGCGCGTCGGGAAGGCCGCGCCGCCGCCCCCCGCACCCGAAGACAAGGGGTGATCATGTCCGAGTTCGCGAGCCGTCCCGTCGACACGTCCGACGGCGTCCCCCCGTCCACGGCGCGCCGCGTCCTGGACGTCGCCGGAGCGGCCGCCGGGCTGCTGATCCTCAGCGTCCCGCTGCTGGTCGTCTACCTGCTGGTGCGGCTGTCCAGCCCGGGGCCGGGCGTGTTCCGGCAGACGCGGGTCGGGCAGGGCGGGAGGCCGTTCACCATGTACAAGTTCCGGACGATGCGGCAGGGCGTCGGCGGCCTCGCCGTCACCGCCAACCGCGACCCGCGCCTGACGCGGACCGGGAAGATCCTGCGCCGGTGGTCGCTGGACGAGCTGCCGCAGCTGGTGAACGTCCTGCGCGGCCAGATGACCCTCGTCGGGCCGCGCCCGGAGACCTACGACCTCGCCGTCCACTACGACGGGCGGCACCGCTGGATCTTCGACCACCGGCCCGGCCTGACGGGCGTGTCGGAGGTCCGGTTCCGCGACTTCGACGTGCTCGGCCCCGGCGAGGAGGTCGACCTCGCCGGCTACATCGAGCGGATCGTCCCGGCGCGGGTCGCGGTCGACGCCGTGTACCTGCGGGACCCGTCGATGCGGGCCACGCTCGGCGCGCTCTGGGACACCGTCCGGCACCTCCTCGGCTTCACGGTCCCGCCCCTGCGGGTGGACGCCGCCGGGGCCGTGCACGAGGCCGCCACCGAGGAGGCGCGGGAGCGGCCGGTGCGCGCCGCCGAGGAGCCCGGTTCCGCCGCCTGACCATCGCCTTCGGGGAGTGACGCGGGATGGACGTCCAGGACGCCCGATTCAAGATCGCGGCCGTCGCCACGGCGGTCGTGCTGGCGGCCGGATTCCTTTTCCACCTGCACCGGCGGACGTCGGACCACCGGCCGTACCGGGGGCCGTCCGCCGCGCCGGGGACGCCCGCGACCGAGCCCGGCGAGACCCGCCGGATCGCGCTGAACACCCGGCCGTCGGACTATCCGCGGCTCCGGGCGCTCGGCTATGACCTGGTGGACGTCGAGGCGGACCCGTCGCTCGTCGCCGGGGTCCCCGCCGGGATGCGGGCGCTGCTGTGGGTCGGCAACTTCACCTGCGGCGACTTCGCGCTCGGCTGGGACGAGTTCCAGCGTGCCGTCCAGCGGTTCGGGCGCGACCCGAAGGTGTACGGGTGGTACCTGTCGGACGAGCCCAACACCGGCGACTGCCCGGAGGTCGCCGGTGAGATCCGCCGCCGCGCCCGCTACATCGACAGGAACGCGCCAGGGCAGGTCTCGTTCATCTCGCTGACCGACTGGCCGATGGGACCGCTCGCGCCGCGGCGCGTCGGCGTCGACCTGGTCGGCCTGGACCCCTACCCCTGCAAGGGCTCCCCGGAGGCGCGCGAGCACTGCGACATCGGGGCGATCGACCGGATGGTCCGTATGGCGGACGCCGCCGGCATCCCGCGCGCCAAGGTCGCGCCCGTCCTGCAGACGTTCGGGCAGGGCTGCACCGAGGGCGACAAGCAGTACTGGCTGCCGACGCGGGCCCAGTTCCGCGCGATCCTCGCGCGCTGGGACCGGCTCGCGCCGCGGCCGCCGCTGGAGATCTCCTACTCCTGGGGACACCAGGAGAAGTGGGCCTGCCCCACTCTCGCGGACGCCTCCGGCGGCGCCCACCCCGACCTGCAGAGCCTCATGCGGGCACGCAACACGGCGCGCTGAGAGGCCCTGACCGGCGCGGAGGTCAGTTACCGCCCGGCTGGTCGGCGACGGCCGGATGCCGCGACTTCGACGGAACCTGGAACTCCAGTGACCCGAGCCTCAGGGCCAGGACCTCCATCACACCGACGGCCAGAATCAACGCGACGGCCATCAGGCCGAGCTTCCTGCGGTTCAACCGCGCACCCCTTTGAAACCCCCGAACGAGCAGGTCAAGAACTTAACATGCAGTGATCTTTCTTCTGTTCCGGAACTGCCCGTTTCTCACCCTTTGTAACGCCTTTGTGATCCTGTGCAGCCCCGCGCCGCCTCCCGCGCCGCCCCCTGCGGCGCGGTCAGAGGGCCCGGCTGGTGAGGTTGGCGGCGCGGGCGTTGAGGCACTCGCCGGTGGCGAGGTCGAAGGCGAAGTTGTGGGCCAGGCAGTGGATCCGCCCGTCCCGGACGACCGAGCCGACCGACAGGTCCTCGCCGGCGTGCGGGCAGTACCGCGGGATGTCGTAGCGGGCGCCGGCGTCGGCGACGACGATGCGCTCGCTCTCGTCCCGCCCGGTCTCGTACGCCTCGACGGCTTCCAGCGCCGGCGCGTTCGCGTGCTTGAGCAGTCCGACCAGGTGGTCGTTGTAGACGTCGGGATCGCGGTAGAGGCTGAGCCGGAACGAGATGAGCAGGTCCTCCCACGCCATCCGGCCGGTGAGCACGCCGTCCAGCCAGCGGGCCGCGGTGGTGATCCGGTAGTGCGGGCGGACGCCGGGGGACGCCTGCGCCACCGTGAGGCCGCCGGGAGAGAAGTCGACGTCCCAGGAACCGCCGTGCGGACCGGTGACGTCGAACCGGACGATCATCGAGATCCGCCGGAGGAAGTAGTCGCTGAGCCCGCCGAGGCGCGCGAAGTGGGCGGTGAACCTGTCGAACAGGTCCGGGCCCGGCTCGGGGTGGTCCGCCAGCACGCCGGCGATGGCGCCGGCCCGGTCGGCGGCGTACCGCCTGAGGTAGTCGCCCCGGGCGTCGTCGGCGAAGGAGAACTCCGCCGAGACCGGGTCACGGGTGATCTCCCCTGTGTCCAGGTCGACGGCGTCGCCCGGCTTGAAGCACTCCCAGCGCTGCCCCGGCAGATGCTCGCGCAGCCAGCCGGTGGCGACCTCCGGGTCGCAGAACGCGCCGTCCGCCTGGTCGAGCACCCGGTTGAGGTGCTCGACCTCGGCGTCCAGGAAGCACGGCGGCCCGGCGAACGGGGCCGCCAGCAGCGGCTCGGTCTGCCGGACGAGCCGCTGCGCCGCGCGCAGCTTGGAGACGCGCTTGGCCGCCGAGACCTCGGCCATCTCGGCGGCGGAGTACTCGTAGCAGATCGGGTGCCAGGACGCCCCGGACGTCTGGAGCGCCATCAGGTCGAGCCGGCCTCCCGCCATGTGCTTGGCCCGGCGGGCCTGCGCGGCGGTGAGCCTGGCGTCGTTGCAGTGCAGGATCGCGCGACCGTCCGCCACGATCAGAAAGGCGGCGTCATGGCACATGGGCGACAGTTCTGGAATGACGGTGATCCAGGAGCCGCGATTGTCGAGCGTGAATTTCTCCCACGGCCGTATTTCGATGACCTGACGCCCGCCCGCGGCGGCCGTGATGCGTTCCCGGAAGGCGGGTCCGGGATAACACGGAATGAGGATCCGGGTCCGCGCGGGAAGGCGCTCGATGACCCACGGGTCGAAATGGTCGAGATGCTCGTGCGAGACCGCCACCCAGTCCGCGTCGAGCAACGGAGCGAGATCCAGATGATCGTTTCTCGGGTACTGGTGCCAGGCGCCGAGAAAGGCCCCGGTCGGAGCCAGCCACGGGTCCGCGAGCAGATGGAACGCGGCCGCGTCCACCGACACCCCCGCATGTCCGATAAATGTGACAGTCGGCATGTCCAGACTGTCGCCCTTCGGGCCCCGCCGGCACACCCGCCGGAGTGCGTAAAGCGGCTACGCCGTCAGCATGAAAGCACTATATGCACGGTGTTGATACGTCGGCCGAGACGCCCGGAAACAGATCGAGTTCACACTCCCCCGGGCAATGACCGCTTCCGGACAAAAGGTACATATTACGGACGATCTACTGGACATCCGCGGGGCCGCCGGGCGATCGTCGACTGGGTGCTGGAATAGCGGGCGGTGGTCGTCATGGGCAACGGGCGGGCTCGATCTTCCCGAGCGGACACTGCCCCGGGCGCGCGGGCGCTCGCGGGCACGGGCGGCCGCGAGGGCGTGCGCCACGAGCACCATGACCGGACGGGACCCCCCGACCGCGGCGGGCGGCAGCTGTGGCGCAGGCGGCTGCGGCACGACATCCGCCACGAACTCGGCACGATCATCATGCTGGCCTCGGCCGTCGCCGTCGCGGACGACCTCGGCGACACCAGCCGGGCCCGCATCGACCAGCTGCTCGGCGAGACCCGGTGGCTCGACCACCTGCTCCGCCGGCTCGACGAGGACGACGACCGCCCGGCGCCCGCCCCGGAGCGGATCCGGGTGGACGACCTCACCGCCGAGGTCGTCACCGGGATGCGGCTCGTCACCCCGCACGAGATACGCCTCACCGCCGGCGAGGCGTGGGCGCACATGGACCCGGTGTCGTTATGGCGCGCGGTCCGCAACGTCCTCGAGAACGCGTGCCGCGTCGCGGAGGGACGCGTGGACGTGCACGTCGAGGCCGCGCGGGGCCGGCTCGTCATCCAGGTCGACGACGACGGCCCGGGGTTCGGCGCGGGCCTGGGGACACCGGCGGGGCGAGGACCGGCCCGGCCCGGGCTGGCGTCGTTGGGGCTCGGCATCGTGCACGACCTCATCTCCGGGTACGGCGGCGGCCTGGAGATCCGCACCAGCGAGATGGGCGGCGCGCGCGTCCGCATGCTGCTGCCCGCGGCGCCGCCCCCGGAGGACCGCGCGGCGGGCGCCCTCGCCGACGCCTGCTCCGACGACTGGCGGCCCCACCCATGAGGATGGTGATCTGCGACGACCACGCGGTCTTCGCCGAGTCGCTGTCCCTGGTGCTGAGCAACGCCGGGCACAGCGTCGTGGAGGTGACCTACTCCCCCGCCGAGGCGCTGCCCGTGCTCCGGGCCAGGCAGCCCGACCTGTGCCTCATCGACCTGCACTTCCCGTCCGGCACCGCGCTCGACTGGATGCCGCGGCTGCGCGGCTCGTCCCCGCGGACGAGGTTCGTCGTGCTGACCGGATTCCTGGAGCGGCCCGTGCTGGAGGCGGGCCTCGCGGCCGGGGTCCGCGGGTTCGCGCACAAGGGGCAGCAGACCGGCGAGATCCTCGCCGTGCTGCGCCGTGTCGCGGACGACGAGATCGTCGTCGACCAGGAGATCCGCCGCGGTGACGGCCGGGGACGCGACCAGTCGCGCAGGTTCGCCCGGTTCCTCACGCCCCGGGAACGCGAGGTGCTGACCCGGCTGGCGCGCGGCGAGTCCACGCAGACCCTCGCCCGGGCGATGGGGGTGACGCGCAGCACGGCGCGCAGCCACGTCCAGAGCGTCCTCAGCAAGCTGGGGGTGCACTCCCAGCGGGAGGCGGTGATCGAGGCCGCCCGGCACGGTCTGGTCAGCGTGGAGACCGGAGAGTGGATCGCGGGCTAGCCGCCGCGTGTTTCGGCGGGATTCCGGGCGGGGACGGCCGGACCTGGCCCTTCAACGGGCGACCGTGACGCGTTAGCGTCTGCCTGGGGAGAGGAGGTACCCATGCCTCGACGGCGAGGCACGCCGCCCGTCTCCGACGCGGGGGTCCTCGACTGCCCGGACGCCTACGTGCGCGGGGTCCCCTACGACAGGCTCGAACGGCTCCGGACGCGGACGCCGGTGGTGTGGCTGGACGGGCGCACGGCGGGACGGCCGGGCGCCTGGGCCGTGCTGCGCCACCGCGACGTCCGGCATGCCCTCGCGCACCCGGAGACGTTCTCCCCGCAGGTGGACGGCGTCGTGCACGGCCCGCTGAGCGGGGAGGAGCCGTCGGGCGAGAACGAGCTGATCGACATGGACCCTCCCGTGGAGGCGATGCTCGCGCGGATCCCGCCGCGGGAGAGAGTCGACTTCGTCCGGGAGGTCGCCCGCGACCTCCCGGAGACGCTGCGCAACACCCTCGCCGGCGGCCTGCACGCCCTGCTGCGCCACCCCGCCGAGTACGTCCGGCTCCGCGACGGGCGGCGGGACGACCGGCTCCTCGACAGCGCGGTCGAGGAGATGCTGCGCTGGTGGACGCCCGTCCTGCACGTCCGGCGCACCGTGCAGCGCGGCACGGTCGTCGGCGACGTGCCGCTGCTCGCGGGCGAGGAGGTCATGCTGTGGCTGGTGTCCGCGAACCACGATGACGAGGTGTTCCCCGAGCCGGGGCGCTTCGTCCCCGACCGGTTCCTGCGGGACGCCCCGCCCCATCTGTGCTTCGGGTTCGGGCACCGGGCCTGCCTGGGCGCGCGGCTCGCGCGGGTGCATCTGCGCGCCCTGCTCGCCGCGCTGCTCGAACGGCCCGGCCTGCCGCGGCCGGCGGGCGAGCCGGTGATGCTGCGGTCGAGCGCCCGGCACGGCTTCGCGCATCTGCCCCTCCGCTGGGACCGCTGAACTTTTTCCGCCCCTCGGTCGTAGTAGGTGCGTGGGACTCACGAGCGCGGGGACGCTGAGCCTGCTCTTCCTGCTGGCCTTCGGTTGCATGGCCGCGACCGTGCGGGCCTGGCCGCGTGCCGCGGCCCCCGGCGCCCGGGCCGTGGGGGCCCGCGCGCTGATGCTCGCGGGCTGCCAGTTATCCGTCCTGCTCACGCTGGTCGCGGCCCTGAACGCGCACTACCTGTTCTACGGGTCGTGGACGGACCTGCTGAGCGCCGCCGGCGGAGGCGCCCAGGAGCACCGGCCGAACGGGGGGAACGCGGCCGCCGCGACGAGGGTCGTGCGGACGGTGCAGGCGGGCCTCGACCCCGGACCGCGCGCCGAGCACGTCCCGGCGAAGGACGGCCAGGTCGAGCGCCTCGACATCCGCGGCGTCAGGACGGGACTGGCGTCGCAGGCGTACGTGTACCTGCCGCCGCAGTACTTCCAGCGCGCCTACGCCGCCCGCCGCTTCCCGGTCGTGGTCCTGCTGGCCGGGTACCCGGCGGCGGACCGGCTCGTGTGGATCCGCCAGGGGCACGTCCCCGAGGACGCCGCGCGGGCGCAGGCGCGGGGCCTGATCCGGCCGATGATCTACGTGATGATGCGGCCGACCGTCGTGCGGGGCTGGGACACCGAGTGCGCCGACGTGCCCGGCGGTCCGCAGGTCGAGACGTTCTTCGCGCAGGACGTCCCCGAGGCGGTCGCCGAGACCTACCGCGTGCCGCGGGACCGGAGCGGCTGGGCGCTCGCCGGGTACTCCACCGGCGGGTTCTGCGCCGCGAAGCTGGCGATGCGGCACTCCGACCGGTTCTCCGCCGCCGTCAGCATGGCCGGGCACTTCGACGCGCTGATGGACCCGACGACCCGCGACCTGTACGGCGGGAGCAGGGCCGTGCGGCAGAGCGACGACCTCGTCTGGCGGCTGCGGCGCCTTCCCGCGCCGCCGGTGTCGATCCTGGTGGCGTCGGCGGACACCGGGGAGAAGACGTTCCCGTCGGCGCAGCGGTTCATGCGGGCCGCGCGCCCTCCGCTGGTCGTGGACAAGGTGCTGCTGCGCAGCGGCGGCCACAACTTCAAGACGTTCCGCAAGTACATCCCGCCGTCCATCAGGTGGCTGAGCGCACGGCTGCGGGGAGGGTGACATGGAACCGGTGAGCGCGGCCCTCATCGGGCCCGTGTGCCTGCTGGCGCTGGGCTGCGCGGTGGCGGCCGTCGTCCTGTGGCGGCGGCTCGCGGGGACGGGCGTGCGGGCCGTGCTGGCGCGCTCCGGGCTCCTGCTGGCCACGCAGGCCGCGCTCACCGCGTCGATCCTGCTGCTGGCCAACCGGTACTTCGTGTTCTACGCGACGTGGAACGACCTGCTCGGCAACGATCCCGCGCGCCTCCGGGTCGAGCACGTCCAGCCGCAGCGCGCGGCGGGACGCCTCGTGGAGCGCACCGTGACCGGCCTCGGCCCGAAGCGGGCGGGGCACACGGCCGACCCCGCGAAGGACGGGCGGGTCGACCGCCTGACCGTCCACGGCGCGCGGAGCGGCCTGGACGCCGAGGCCTACGTCTACCTCCCGCCGCAGTACTTCCAACGGGCCGGGCGGCTGCCCGTGGTGGTCCTCATGGGGGACGGCGCGCCCGCGGACCGGCTGCGGGACGCCGGCCTGCTCCGGGCCGCCGGGAGGACGCGGCCGATGGTGTACGCGATGGTGCGGCTCCGCGGCGCCGCCGACTGCGTGGACGTGCCGGGGCGTCACGCCACGCTCGGCGAGACCTACCTCTCGCAGGACCTTCCGGAGGCCCTGGCCTCGCAGTACCGGGTGACGGAGGCCCGCGAGGGGTGGGGTCTGGCGGGGACGGGCGACGGCGGATGGTGCGCGGCGCGGCTCGCCATGGTGCGCTCCGACCGGTTCGCCGCCGCCGCGAACGTCGGCGGCCGGTTCGGCGCGCCGGCGGGCGACCTCTACGGCGGGAGCGAGCGCTACCGGCTCGGCGACGACCTGCTGTGGCGGCTCCAGAACGTCCCGCCGCCCCCGGTGTCGATCCTGGTCGGGGCGGCGAGGGGCGACGAGCAGGCCCGGCGGTTCGCCGCGCTGGCGCGGCCGCCGATGCGCGTCGAGACGTTTCCGGGCGAAGGTCCCTCCGCGCTTCCGTCCGTCCTGACGTGGCTGGGGGCGCGGCTCCGGATACCTCCCGCGGAGTAGGGGCGCTGACTCCTCAGGGCCGACGTGGCCCGGCACACCCATGACTTAACGTGCAGGAATGAGCACTTCGCCGCCGCGCTGGCCGCGGCCCGCCGCGTGGCCGGTGTGGGTCGTCCCGCTGCTGGTCGCGTTCCTCCAGGTGGGCGGGTCGCTGGGCGCGCAGGGCGAGCGGCCGCCGGGAGGGCGGACCGGCGGACCGCCGTGGGAGCACGGGAGCGCGTCCATCGGGCACACCGACCTGGACGCGCTCGGCTTCGCGCTGCTCCTCGCCGGACCGGTCCTGCTGCTGTTCCGGCGCCGGCACCCGGTGTTCACGGTGTGCTCCACCGCGGCGGTGACCGCCCTGTACTTCCTGCGCGCCTACACCTACGGCCCGGCGCCGCTGGCCCTGGCCGTCGCGATGATGGCGGCCGTCACCGCCGGGCACCGGCTGCTGGTCTGGGCGGGGACGGGCGTCGGCCTCGCCGCGTTCTTCTCCCTCACCGCGCTGATCGGCGTCCCGGCCGCCGAGCGCGGTCAGGGCGGCCCGTTCCCGGTCGAGGAGCCGACGCTCGGCGGGTCGGGCTTCGTGGTCGGCTGGGCGCTGGTGGTGCTCGTCACGGCCGAGCTGATCCGGATGAGCCGGCAGCGCGCCGCCGAGACCGCCCGCACGCGCGCCGAGGAGGAGCGCCGCCAGGCCAGCGAGGAGCGGCTGCTGATGGCCCGCGAGCTGCACGACGTGCTCGCGCACAACATCTCCATGATCAACGTGCAGGCGGGCGTGGCGCTGCACCTGATGGACGAGAACCCCGAGCAGGCCCGGACGGCGCTCGCCGCCATCAAGGACGCCAGCAAGGAGGCGCTCACCGAGATGCGCGGGGTGATCGGCGCGCTGCGGGCGCAGGGCGAGACCGCGCCCCGCGCCCCGACCGCCGGGCTGGAGGGGCTGGACGACCTGCTGGCCCGCGCGCGGTCCGCGGGGCTGGACGTCGAGGCCGAGGTCACCGGGGAGCGGCGGCCGCTGCCCGCAGGCGCCGACCTGGCCGCGTTCCGCATCGTCCAGGAGTCGCTGACGAACGTGACCCGCCATGCCGGTCCCGGACCGGTGACGGCGCGGGTCCGCATCGCCTACGGTGAGCACGAGGTCGTGGTGGAGGTCGAGGACGACGGCCGGGGCGTGTCCCTGCTGGACGACCGGCCGGGCGGCAGCGGGATCCGCGGCATGCGCGAGCGGGCCGCCGCGCTCGGCGGCGCGTTCGAGGCCGGTCCGCGACCCGGCGGCGGCTTCGGCGTGCGGGCGCGGCTGCCGCTGGACGCCGGCCCGGCCGGGCCCGAGGAGGGTGCGCGATGATCAAGGTGCTGCTGGCCGACGACCAGGTGCTGGTGCGGGCCGGGTTCCGGGCGCTGCTGGACGCGCAGCCCGACATCGAGGTCGCCGGGGAGGCGGGCGACGGCGAGGAGGCGGTGGCGCTGGCCCGCCGGCTGCGTCCCGACGTCATCCTGATGGACATCCGCATGCCCGGCCTGGACGGCCTGGAGGCGACCCGGCGGATCGCCTCCGACGAGCGGCTGGACGGCGTGCACATCGTGATCCTCACCACGTTCGAGCTGGACGAGTACGTGTTCGAGGCGCTGCGCGGCGGGGCGAGCGGGTTCCTGGTCAAGGACACCGAGCCGGTGGAGCTGATCCACGCCGTCCGGGCCGTCGCGGACGGGGACGCGCTGCTGTCGCCCGGCGTGACCCGGCGGCTGATCTCGGAGTTCGCCGCGCGGGCCAAGGAGCCGGCGCCCTCGCCGCGGCTGAACGCGCTCACCGAGCGTGAGCGGGAGGTGATGGCGCTGGTCGGCGAGGGACTGTCGAACGAGGAGATCGCGGCCCGGCTCGTGGTGAGCCCCGCGACGGCCAAAACGCACGTCAGCCGTACGATGGTGAAGCTCGGGGCGCGGGACCGGGCGCAGCTCGTGGTGTTCGCCTACGAGTCGGGGCTGGTCAAACCGGGCTGGCTGCCCTAGAAATTTTACTCTGCGGGGATTCGCTGTCCTCCCCCGCAGGACCATGACAGGGTGGACGGCGCAGGCCGTCACCGACGTGAGGGAGTCCGGTGCCGCACGACGCGAGGATTCTGGCCGTCGACGACCGCGAGGAGAACCTCACCGCCCTCGCGGCCGTGCTCGACGCGCTGCCGGTGGAGGTCGTGTCGGTCACCTCCGGCCAGGCCGCCCTGAAGGAGCTGCTGAACGATGACTTCGCGCTGATCCTGCTCGATGTCGTGATGCCGGAGATGGACGGGTTCGAGACGGCCGAGCACATCAAGGCCCGGCCGCGCACCCGGGACGTCCCGATCATCTTCCTCACCGCGGGCGGCGGCGCCGGGGAGCAGGCGTTCCGCGGCTACGCGGCGGGCGCGGTCGACTACCTCACCAAGCCGTTCGACCCGTGGCTGCTGCGCGCGAAGGTCTCGGTGTTCGTCGAGCTGCACCGCCGCAACCAGCAGCTCCAGCAGCAGGCGCTGCTGCTGCGCCAGACGCTGGAGGAGGGCGAGGGCGGGGCCTCCCCGGCAGGGTGCGACCGGCTCCTCGCGGCCCTGGACCAGCGGGTCGCCCGCATCGAGGCGGACGTCGCCCGGCTGCGGTCCGGCGAGCCCGCCGACGAGCTGGAAGCTCACGTCGCCGACCTGCGGACGGCGCTCGACACGCTGGCCGCGGGCGGCTGAGCGCCCCTCTCGATCCTTCTCGATCCCCTGCGAGGGCGGGGTTCCCGCGCACGTCAGCGGCTACTTACCGTAGCCGTCCTCGTCCTCACTCCCCTCCAGGGCGGCCGGCGTCTCCAGAACATGATCTTGCAGGTCAGAGAACTGGAATCTTTTACCTTTGATGATGCTTGTCCGGTTTGTCGCAAGTAAGTACTTGGGGGTAACTTGCACTCTGCGTCACACCAGTGACCCGTGTCACCGCGGTCCCCCCACGGACCACGACCCCCCGGAGGCCCCCATGTCCCCCTCGTCCGACGCCGCGCCCGGCCGCGTCCGCTGGAAGCGGTTCGCCGCGATCGCCGCCCCCGCGGCGGTCGGCGCGGGCGCCCTGGTCTTCATGACCGCGCAGGGCGCGATCGCCTCCTCCTTCGCCGTCTCCGGCGGCAGCTTCAAGGTCAGCGCCGACTCGCTGAGCGGGCAGGGCTTCGTCCAGTACGGCGGGGTCGACGCGGGCAAGGACGGCGCCAAGCACCCCGTGCAGGTCTCCGCCATCAGGTCCGCGCAGATCCGCGACATGTGCCAGTCGGTGAAGGTCGGCCCGTTCACGCTGCGGCTCACCGCCGGCACCGGCGCCAAGCCCGTCGAGGCGAGCGACCTCGTCCTGGACGTGGAGCAGCTCAACGCCGACGCCACGTTCTCCGACATCGAGATCGGCCGGGACGCGAGCACGCTGGACAAGGGCCCGGACGGGGCGCGGGGCCCGGCGGGCATGTTCGGGCAGCAGGCGTCCTCGATCGAGCTCCGCGACGTCAAGCAGGTCGCGTGGGCGACCACCGCCGGGACCTTCAAGCTGAACGACCTCAGCATGAAGCTCGGCGCCGAGTGCTTCTGAGGCCATGACCCTTCCCACCGGACCCGCTCGTCCCGCCCCGCCCGCTCCCCGCGCGCCGCACGGATTCCGCCGCTGGCGGCGGACACGCCCCTTCTGGGGAGGCGTGTTCGCCGTCCTCGGCGGCGTCGAGCTGGTCGCGATCCCGCTGGCCCCGATGCCGCTCATCGTCCACCAGGGCATGGCCGGGGTGGCGAGCTGGCTCATCGGCGCGCTGCTCGTCACCGCGGGCGCGCTGATGTGGTTCCAGCCCGCCCAGCGCAGCTTCTACGGCATCCTCGCGGTGCTGCTGTCCCTGGCGTCGTTCCTCACGTCCAACTTCGGCGGGTTCCTCGTCGGGATGCTGCTGGGCCTGCTCGGCGGCGCCCTCGGCTTCGCCTGGACGCCCGCGCCGGACGGGCCCCGGCCCGCCACGACGCCGCGGGACGGCCGTCACGGCGCGCACGCGGCGCCGCGCGGCGGGCGGCTGACCGCCCTCGCGCTCCCGGCCGTCCTGGGGATCCACCTGCTCGCCCCGTCCCCGTCGCCGTCCTCCCCGGTTGCGGCGGCCTCGGCCACGCCCTCCCCCTCGGCGGCGCCATCCGCGAGCCAGACCGCGTCTCCGAGCCGGACGCCGTCCACGCAGCCCACCACCAGCGCGACACCCGCCCCGACCGCCACGCCTTCGCCCAGCGCGACGCCATCGCCCACCGCGACGCCCGCACCGGCCAAGGACGCGGGCACCGGGCCGCGCCTCTACACCGACGCCGGGACGCTGCGCGCCGACTCGCTGACGATGTCGGGGCTCAGCTACGACGGCGTCGCGTCCCTCCCCTCGGCGGGCGGGACCGTGAAGGCGCTGAAGTTCAGCATGTCCAAGGCCGTCCTGAAGAACGTCGACCAGACGGCCTCGCACGGCGGCGCCACCGCGCGGACCCGGACCGGCAGCCTGACGCTGACCGGCGATGTCGTCATGTACACGACGAAGATGTCGTCCAAGCTGCTGGGCGTCCCGGTGAGCTTCACCCCGGCGGCGCCTCCGCCGCTGACGCCGCCCTACATGGTGATGACCGACGTGGTCTCCGAGCAGCCCGCCGTCACCGCCGGCGGAGCGCAGATCAGCGGCCTCGCCACCGGCTGACCGGGCGCCTCGCCCAGCGCGCCGGCGCCCAGCTTGCCGCGCAGGATGAACGCGCCCAGCAGCACGGCCGCCACCACGAGGACGACCGCGACCGTGACGACCACCACCGTCTTGCGGCGCTCCCCGCCACTTCCGGCACGGTCGTGGACGGGCGGCGGAGGCGGCTGCTGCCAGTTCGCGTACTGCTGCGGCTGCTCCCACGGCGGAGGCGTCTGCGGCGGAAGGCTCGGATGCGGCTGGATGACCGACGGTTGCCGCACCGGCGGGTGCTGCACGGACGGGTGCTGGGACGGGGGCGGCGGCACCCAGTCCGACTCCAGCGGCGTCCGCGGAGCCGGCTCCGGAGGTGGGGGAGGGGGCGGCGGCGGGTGCGAGGCGCCGCGGTCCTGGAACCGGCCCGGGTCGCGGCGGGTCACCGGCTCGGGTTCGCCGAGGTCGTGGCGCACCGGCTCGCGGCGAACGGCGTCTCCCACGTCCCGGCGCGTGACCGGGTCGAGGTCCTCGGGGTCGAGGACGGTCTCCGAGGCGCGGTCGGGCAGGTAGCGGGCGGACGGCTCGTCCGTCATCGTCTCGTTCACCCGCGAGGGCAGCGGCGGCACCGGCGGGGACGGCTGCTGGACGGCCACGACCTGGGTGAGCAGGGGCAGCGCCTGCTCCGCCGTCATCCGGCCGAACGGCTCGCGCGCGAGCAGCCCCTCCAGCACCCGGCCGAGCGGCCCCGCGTTCCGCGCGGGCGGCACGGGCTCGGTCAGCGCGGCCTGCAGCGACGACATCGCGTCGGACCGCTCGTACGGGGAGCGGCCCTCCACGGCCGCGTACAGGGTAGCGCCGAGCGCCCACAGGTCGGAGGCGGGGACCGCGCGCTCGCCCTGCACCCGCTCCGGCGCGATGTAGGCGGGCGACCCCATGACCAGGCCCGTCTGGGTGAGGGTCGAGTCGCCCTCCATCTGCGCGATGCCGAAGTCGGTCAGCACGGCCCGTCCCGTGTCGGTGACCAGCACGTTGCTGGGCTTGACGTCGCGGTGCAGGATGCCCTTCTGATGGGCGTGCTGGAGCGCGCCGAGCATCTGCAGCCCGATGTCGGCGACCCGGCGGTGCTCCATCGGGCCGCGCTCGATGATGTCCTGCAGCGACGGGGCGAGGACCAGCTCCATCACGATCCAGGGCCGGTCCGCCTCCTCGACGACGTCGTGGACGGTCACCACCCCGGAGTGGTTCAGCCGCGCCGACGCGCGGGCCTCGCGGAACGTCCGCTCGTAGAGGACGGCGCGCTCGGACTCGCTCAGCCCGGGCGGGAGCACGACCTCCTTCACCGCGACCTCGCGGTCCAGCATGGTGTCGAAGGCGCGCCACACGGTGCCCATGCCGCCGCGGCCGACCACCGAGTCGAGCCGGTAGCGGTTACCGAGCAGACGTGCCTGTGCCATCTCTAGAAGGTCCCCCCACTGGTCATCCCACCCCGGAGGGCTGGAACGTGTCGAGGACATTGTTCACGAGTGTCTCGTTCTCGTTCCACTGGGAGGTGGGTACCGCCACCACGATGGCGAACGGCCGGCCGTCCACCATCACGCCGCGGTCCTTCGCGCGCGTGCCGCCCGAGCGGGACCAGCTGAACTCGATGTCGGCCGCCGGACGCCCGGCGACGGTCGTGCGGGTGATCTCTCCGATCCGCTGGAAGCCCTGGAGCTTGCCGTCGGCGATGGCCTCCCGCTCCCAGGTGACCCAGTGCTCGTAGGGGTCGCCGGACCACACCGTCCGGTCGACCTGCACGTAGGCGCTGGACGCGGGGTCGGTCCAGACGACGCTGTTGCCCTGCACCGAACGCCGCCACCCGCGCGGGACCGCGATCGTGAAGCCGCGCTCGCGCGCGGGGACGAGCCCCGCGGGAATCGGCCGCCTGCTCGCACTCGGCGAGGGCGCCGGGTCGTCCGAGGCCACGGTCGGCGTGCTCCCCGTGGCCGGCGTCTCCTGCCCGGCGGCCTGCGGCGGCTGCGACCGTTCCGGTCCGCCGTCCGAGGAGTTCTTCGGCCAGAAGGCGAACCCGGCGATCGCCAGGACCGCCGCCGCCACGACGACGCCGGCGAGGACCGGCACGACCGGGGACTTCCCGCGCGCCGGGGCGGCGGGCGCTCCCTGCGTCCACTGCGTGGACGTTCCGTGCGGAAAGTGCTCCGTCGATTCGGGCGGGACGGGCACCGGAATGGACGGCTGCGCGAGCGCCTGCGACGGTGCCGCCTGCGACGGTGCCGCCTGCGACGGTGCCGCCTGCGACCCGCCGGACGGGAGCGTCGCGGTCCAGGTGGCGCCGGCGGCCGCGGCCGCCGCCTCGTTCGCGGCGATC